>DQGU01000022.1:6348-6652 GCA_003524565.1 Rhodospirillaceae bacterium | reverse complement strand
TGACGTCGGCCATACGCCTTTTGCCCATGTGGGCGAAGATGCACTGGCCGAGTGCATGAAACCCTACGGCGGGTTCGACCACAACGACCAGACGCTGCGCGTGGTGACGAAGCTGGAAAAGAAATATCCGGATTTCGACGGGCTGAACCTGACGTGGGAATCCCTCGAAGGTCTCGTCAAGCACAACGGCCCTGTGGTGCGCAAAAGCCAGAAGAAATCGCATTTCGAAGTGACGCTGGACGAACTGCGCCACAAAATCGACCTCAAGCTGGATACCTACGCCTCGCTGGAGGCGCAAATCGCC
>DQGU01000022.1:5134-6124 GCA_003524565.1 Rhodospirillaceae bacterium | reverse complement strand
GCTCTTCCGATCTCCTCGCTGGAGGCGCAAATCGCCGGTATTGCCGACGACATCGCCTATAACAGCCATGACCTTGACGACGGTTTGTCGGCGGGCATGTTCTCGCTCAAAGACCTCGAACAGGTTGATTGGGTTGCGGCCATTATGCATGAAAAACGCAAGACATGGCCGAACATCGACAATTACCGTCTGACGCAGGAAACCATCCGTGACGTCATGGGCGTTTATGTCATCGACGTGCTGGGTGAAACCAAAAAACGCCTTGCCGCGCTAAAGCCGCAGACGGCGGACGACATCCGCCATGCGAAACAGCAGACGGTCGCGATGTCCGAAGACCTGCGCAAAAAAGACCGCCAGTTGCGCGATTTCCTGTGGGCGCATTTCTACCGCCACCATCAGGTCAGCCGCGTGCGCCGCAAGGTATTCCAGTGCGTGCAGGATTTGTTCGCCGTGTTCATGGAACACCGCCGCTGCCTGCCGCCAGAATGGCAGGCGCAGATTGAAAACACGCCCAAAGGGTGGAAGGCGAAAGACTGGCACGCGCGCAGCGTCGCCGATTACATCGCCAGCATGACCGACCGTCTGGCGCTGTTGGAACACAAGGAACTTTTCGATACCTATCAGATGATGCGCTAAGAAAAAGAAGAAAAACAAGAGATGAACATCTTTCAGGAATACAGAAACGATATCGTCGAAATCCTCACCCACATGTCGCAAACGGGCGACCTGCCGGCGGGGCTCGATTTTACGCGCGTGACGGTGGAGCCGCCGCGCGACGCCAGTCATGGTGATATGTCCACCAACGCCGCCATGGTGCTGTCAAAACCTGCGGGTAAAAACCCGCGCCAGCTGGGCGAGATGATTGCCGAGAAAATCAAGGGGCTCGACGGCGTGACCGAAGTCGCCGTCGCAGGGCCGGGGTTTGTGAATTTCCGCCTCGACAGTTCCGCATGGCTGGCGACGGTGCGCAATGTGCTTTCTGCCGGTATC
>DQGU01000022.1:823-4894 GCA_003524565.1 Rhodospirillaceae bacterium | reverse complement strand
GCTTTCTGCCGGTATCCATTTCGGCAACAGTGGCATGGGGCAAAACAAAAAAGTAAACATCGAATACGTCTCCGCCAACCCGACGGGGCCGCTGACTGTTGGCCATGCCCGCGGCGCGGTGGTGGGCGATGCGATGGCGTCGCTTTTGCAAAAAGCAGGTTTTGATGTTGTGCGCGAATACTACATCAACGATGCGGGCAATCAGGTGAATATTCTCGGGCGCTCCGTCTATTTGCGCTACCGCGAGGCACTCGGCGAAAGCATCGGCGAAATTCCGCCGGGTTTTTATCCGGGCGAATATCTGAAAGACGTCGGCCAGATGGTCGCCAAACGCGATGGCGACAAATGGCTGGGTAAAGACGAAGCCGAATGGCATGCGGTCTGCAAAGCTGCCGCGCTTGAAATGATGCTGGCGGAGATTAAATCCGACCTTGCCGATATGGGTATTCATCACGACGTATTTTCGTCCGAGCAGGCGGTGATTGATGCGGGCGCGGTCGATAAGGCTTTCAAGGCGCTCGAAGACCAGGGGCTTATCTACACCGGCGTTCTCGAGCCGCCCAAGGGCAAAAAGCCGGACGACTGGGAAGAACGCCCGCAAACCCTGTTCAAGGCAACGGAGTTCGGCGATGACACCGACCGACCGCTGAAAAAATCGGATGGTTCGTGGACGTATTTCGCCAACGACATCGCCTATCACTGGGATAAATACAACCGCGGTGCGAAGCACCTGATTGACATCCTTGGCGCCGACCACGGCGGCTACGTCAAGCGTATCCGCGCGGCTGTGAAGGCCGTTTCGGGCGGCGAGGCGGATGTGGATGTGAAGCTGTGCCAGATTGTGCATACTTTTGATAACGGTGAACCTGTACGCATGTCCAAGCGCGCGGGCACTTTTGTGACGCTGCGCGACATGCTCGACAAAGTAGGCAAGGATGTTATCCGTTTCATCATGCTGACGCGCAGCAGCGACCAGACATTGGAATTCGACTTTGCCAAAGTGGTCGAGCAGTCTAAAGACAATCCGGTTTTCTATGTGCAGTACGCGCATGCGCGCTGCCATTCCGTTTTGCGCAACGCCAAGGAAATGTTTCCGGATATGGCGTCCGATGGCGCATCGCTGAGCGAGGCCAACGTCAGCCGCCTTGCAAGCGAGGATGAACTGAAACTCGTGCGCCTGATGGCCGCATGGCCGCGCCATGTGGAACAGGCCGCAGAAGCGGCGGAGCCGCACCGCATTACGTTCTATTTGCAGGAACTGGCGGCGGAATTCCACGCTTTCTGGAACAAGGGGCGCGAAGATAACAGCCTGCGTTTCCTGCACGAAAACGACAGAGGCCTCAGCCATGCGCGCCTTGCGCTGGTGCGGGCTGTTGCGACGGTCATCGCCTCCGGCCTGACCGTTATGGGCGTCACACCACTGGAGGAGTTGCACGGATAATGAGCGAAGAGCAAAAACCCCAAGACGAAAATCTCGGTTCTTTTTATGTCGGCCGCCGCCCGCCGCCGCCGCCGGAGCGTGTACTGCCCAAAGGCGGTTTGAGCGTTCTTGCGCTGGTCGCCTTCGCGGCCATCATCTGGTACGCCTACCCGACGAGCGAAGAGGCGCAGGAAGCCGCCGACGTGCCCGTGGTGCTGGCCGAAAAAGCGGCCTATAAATTTACGCCGGACGACCCGGGCGGCATGAAAGTGCCGCATCAGGACAGCACGGTCTTCGACCCCCTCGACAATAAAGGCAAGCAGCGCGTGGAGCGTTTGCTGCCCGGCACCGAAGAGCCTGTGAACAAGGACGAAGTCATCAAAACGGTTGAGGGGAAAGCCGCAACGCCTGACAGCAACCTGAAAAAAGTCGGCATCGCCACCGAAAAAGTGATTGCACCTGAAAAAGAGCCCGCGAAAGAAACGGCGGCAGAAAAACCGGTGCAAAAACCGGCAGTCGCAAAAACGGCTGATGCGCCTGCGGTGAAAGCCGCCGCCGCGAAACCTGCCGAGCAAGCCGCAAAATCTGTCGCCACCAGCAACAGCAGCGCTGGCGGTACGGTTTATATCCAGCTGGGTTCCTACCGCAATACCGAAGGCGCGGCGACGGACTGGAAAAAGCTTCAGCAAAAACATCCGGAGCTTTTGAAAGGCCTTGATATGCGCACGCAGCGCATCGACCTCGGCGCCAAGGGCGTTTTCAACCGCCTGCAAGCCGGCAAGCTGAGCGAAGCGCGCGCGCGCGAAATTTGCGATGTTCTCAAATCCGCCAATCCGGGCGGCTGCATGGTGGTGAGGTAATATCATGAACGGTTGGCAGGATATGAAGGCGATTATCGTCGATGCGTCAGGCACCGAACTGACGGCGGAAGAACGCGCGCTTTTTGCGGCGGAAAAACCGGCGGGGTTCATCCTGTTCAAACGCAACTGCGTATCGAAACAGCAGGTCAGCGATTTGGTCACGTCTGTACGCGAAGCGGTCGGCCGCGCCGACCTGCCCGTGCTGATTGACCAGGAGGGCGGCACCGTCGCCCGTCTGCGCGCGCCGGAATTCCGCGAATACCCCGCCGCCAAACTTTTCGGTGAACTGGCGCAGCAAGAAACGGCGCAGGGTATCGAGGCCACGCGCATGAGCGCCTATCTGATGGCGCTTGACCTTGCCGATATGGGCATCACCGTCAACTGCGCGCCTGTGGTCGATGTTCCGGCGCCGGATTGCCATGAGTTTTTGTCCGCCAGCCGCACCTTCAGCGACAGCCCCGACATGGTCGGCCAGCTGGGCGAGGCGGTCTGCCGCGGGCTTCTGGCGGGGCAGGTGACGCCTGTCATGAAGCATATTCCCGGCCATGGCCGCGCGCGGGTGGATAGCCATTTCGGCCTGCCGGTTGTGGATGTTCCGGCGGATATTCTCTCAAGAACGGACTTCAAGCCCTTCAAATATCTGGCGCAAACAAATATGAAAACGGCGCTTTGGGCGATGGCGGCGCATGTTGTATATTCATCATTAGATTCTGATTCTGCTGCCACAGTTTCCGCCCGCGTCACCCGTGACGTGATACGCGGGGATATGGGTTTTGACGGGGTGCTGATTGCCGATGATATTTCGATGAAGGCGCTCGGCGGCACTATCGAAGACCGCGTGGCGCGGACGATGGCGGCGGGCATGGATTTGACCATGATATGCAACGCCCCGTTTGACGAGCGCGCGCAAGCCCTCGCGGCGACGCCGAAGGTTTCGGCAGAAGCCGCGCAGCGGATAGCAGAGGCGGAGCGGCAACGCACGGCGTTTCCCGCTTCGGGCAATGACAACGGCGGCGCACGCGAAGCACTGCATGACAAACTCGCAGCCTTGCTGCAACAAAGAAAGACCGGCTGACGGATATGAGCGAAGCGGAAGCATCAAAATTCGAAGACGACCTTTTGAACGAACGCAACGAGGGCGAGCAGCTGATGCTCTATCTCGGCGATTTCGACGGGCCGATTGACATGCTTTTGACTCTGGCGCGCGACCAGAAGGTTGATTTGGCAAAAATCTCCATTCTCGCACTCGCCAACCAGTATATCGACTTCATTGAAAAGGCGCGCGCACTGCGCCTCGAACTGGCGGCTGATTATCTGGTCATGGCTGCGTGGCTGGCCTATCTGAAATCCCGCATGCTGATACCGCAGGAAGAAAAGAAACAGGCCGAACCCACCGCGCAGGATTTGGCCGAAGCGCTGCAATTCCAGCTGCGCCGCCTTGAGGCGATGCGCAAGGTTGCCAACGACCTGTTCCATCTGCCGCGCCTTGGCTACAACGTTTTTGCGCGCGGGGAGCCCGAAGGCCTCAAGACCGAATACGTTCCGCGCTATGAAATGACATTCTATGACCTGCTGCGCGCCTATGGCGACATCAAGCAGCGCCAGCAGAACGCGGTTTATAAACTCAATCCGGTGAAACTCTTCTCGCTCGAAGAAGCGATTGAGCGGATGGAACACATGCTCGGAAAAATCCCGCAGGAATGGGTATCGCTGTTTATGTTCCTGCCTGGCGGGGTGAAGGAAAAAATCGTCAAACGCTCCGCGGTTGCATCGACCTTTGGCGGCGCGCTT
>DQGU01000022.1:0-588 GCA_003524565.1 Rhodospirillaceae bacterium | reverse complement strand
GCATCGACCTTTGGCGGCGCGCTTGAAATGGCGAAACGCGGGCTTCTTAAAATCCATCAGGAAAAGAATTACGGCCCCATCTATATCCGCCGCCCCGGTGAAAAAGACGACGCTCCGCCGCCGCCCGCCGCGCCTGAAGAAGAAAGCGGCATCAGCGCCGAAGATATCGCCTTCGCCGAAAACGATTTGGCGGAACAGCAGGCGGAAGAAGCCGCGAAAGAAGCCGAACGCCTTGCCGCCGAACAGGCCTTGGCCGAGGCGAACGCTGCACCCGCCGCCCGCTATGTGCCGTCTTCGGATAGCGAAGATGACGGCGAAGATGATTTCGGCGCCGCGGCCTTGAGCGATACGGCGCCTGAAGCCGAAGCCTCTATCGACGAAGCCGACGTTGAAGTTGCGCTTTTGGAGACGGAAGAGGATGAAACATCTGCGCCGGATATGCAGATGGCGGAAGAAAACACGGAAGAAGTGACCGTGTTTGAAGTTGTTGAAGAAACCTCTGCCGTTGAAGCAGCCGTCGAAGCCGTGACCGAAGTTGCCGAAAAATCCACCCCGCGCGCCCTGACCGAAGAAGAGGAATGGGAATTG
>DQGU01000052.1:8637-8770 GCA_003524565.1 Rhodospirillaceae bacterium | reverse complement strand
GCTGGCCTTCATGCGCGGGCGCACACTTTCTAGCGCCGTGGTTATTCTTGACGAAGCGCAGAACACAACCCCTGCGCAAATGAAAATGGCGCTGACGCGTATTGGCGAGGGCAGCCGCATGATTATCACGGGC
>DQGU01000052.1:0-8408 GCA_003524565.1 Rhodospirillaceae bacterium | reverse complement strand
GGCAGCCGCATGATTATCACGGGCGACCTGTCGCAGACCGACCTGCCCGCCGGACAGAAATCCGGCCTGCATGACGCCATCGACGTTTTGCGCGATGTGAAGGACGTTGCCATGATACGTTTCGCCGAAGCGGACGTCGTGCGCAGCCGCCTTGTCAAAAGCATCGTCGAAGCCTACGACAAGCGCGACAAGGAACAGCCGCAAAACAACAATAGCGAAGGCAGGAAACGCACATGACAAACCGGCGCAAAACCGCCCGCGCGAAAACCGCGACTTCCAAACCTGTGCCCGCAAAGCCTGCCTCGCTCAAAGTTGCGGCAAAAAAACCCGCCTCCGTCAGCGTGCTTCTGGATACCGTATCGCCGAAATGGAAACGCGCGTTTTATGCCATGAACAGCCGGCTAGAGCGCGCGGCCGCCGCCGCCTTTGACGGCGCAAAAAAACCCGCCGCCTTCGCGCGCCGCCGTTTTGAAATTTCCATCACCCTGACGGACGATGCGCATGTGAAGATGCTGAACCGCGATTTTCGGGGAATCGACAAGCCAACCAACGTGCTGTCCTTCCCGCAAATCGACCTTGAAAGCTTCAAAAAGTCGTCACTGGACGTTTACCCGAAAAATATGTTCATCCCCCTCGGCGATGTGGTTCTCGGTTTCCAGACCATTGTGCGCGAAACGCGGGAACAGCAAAAAACCATGGAAAATCATACTGTTCATCTGGTCGTCCATGGCGTTTTACACCTTTTGGGCTATGACCACATGCGCCCCAAAGATGCTAAAATTATGGAAAAATTAGAATGTGACATTTTGCGTGCAATGGGCTATCCTGACCCGTACAAAGACATGGACCTATTGACCCAAGATGACAAACCAAACAAACGCCGCACGAAAAATGAACGCAAATAGTCGCCCGATGGAAGACTCTTTGAAAAAGACGGACGCAGAATCCGACGAACCCCCGATAGGCAGCGGGCAGGCCGAAACCGTCCCTGCCCCGCAGCAAAATACCAAAGACGGCGATGGCCGTATTCTGGGCTGGGTTAAAAACCTGCTGCCCGCACGTCAGCAAAACAGCGACGACATGCTCCGCGAAGCTATCGAGGAGCTGATTGAAGAAGAAGACAGCGCGCCGCAGTCTTCGGTCGCCGCGCATGAACGCATGCTGATTTCCAACATCCTGCAGCTGCGCGACCTGCCCGTTATCGACGTCATGGTGCCGCGCGCGGATATCGTGGCCATCAACGGCAGCGCCACCAAGGAAGACCTCTACAGCCTTTTGCAGCAAAAACCGCACAGCCGCATTCCGGTTTACAAAGACGACCTCGACAACATCGTCGGCGTCATGCACATGAAAGACCTCGTCTCCGCACTCGTGCAAGGACGCGATTTTGAAATCCGCGACATCATGCGTGACGTGCTGGTCGTATCGCCCGCCATGCGCGTCATGGATTTGCTTTTGCAAATGCGCCAGTCGCGCGTGCATATCGCCTTTGTCGTGGACGAATTCGGCGGCATCGATGGCCTTATCACCATCAACGACCTGATTTCCGCGATTGTCGGCGAGGTCGAGGACGAACTTGATTTCGACATCGCCCCGCAGATGATTGAACGCCCCGACGGCTCTGCCATCGTGGATGCGCGCATGCCGCTGACCGATTTCGAAGCGAAATACGGCAAGCTTTTCACAGAAGACGAAGAACACGAGGAAAACGACACCCTCGGCGGTCTTGTGTCCTATATCGCCGGCCGCGTGCCCGCGCGCGGGGAGCTTATCAAGCACTCAAGCGGCCTTGAATTCGAGGTCATCGACGCAGACCCCCGCCGCATCATGCGCCTGCGCGTGCGCAACCTGCCGCAAAAGCCGTCGGCAGCCGAGTAATCGCCTTCTCTGCCCTGGCCTTTACGCCCGATGTGCGCTAGATTTTGCGCATAAAATGCGCTAGATTTTGCGCATGCAACAGGCATTGGAAAAACTGACGGGATTCAAAAAATACGCCGCGCTGTTCGGCTTCGGCGCGCTCGCGGTGTTATCGCTGCCGCCGGTTGGTTTTTTCCCCGCGCTTTTTGTATCCATCCCCGCCTTCATCCTTTTGTCGCAAAACGCGCCGTCGAAATTCAAAAGCTTTCTGGGCGGCTGGGCGTTTGGCGCAGGATATTTCATTTTCGGGCTTTACTGGGTCAGCGCCGCGCTGTTTGTGGACATCAAGGTGTGGGGCTGGGTCATGCCCTTCTCGCTCATCGTCGGGCCCGCGGTATTGGCACTTTACTACGGGCTTATTCCCCTTGCCGCGCACCGCTGGCGGACGCACATCCCCGCGCATGCTCTCGTTTTTACCGTGGCATGGGCATTTATTGAATACGCACGCGGGCATTTGCTGACGGGCTTTCCGTGGAACCTCGCAGGCCAAGCGTGGGAACATGCGCTGCCGCTGCTGCAAACCGTATCGCTCGGCGGTATTTATACCCTGACGCTGCTGACGGTTTTCTGGGCAGCTGCCCCTCTTTTCCTTCGCACATCGCCCCGCATTTTCGCTGCGGCTGTTTTCAGCTTCGCCCTGCTGCTGGGCTATGGCAGCTTGCGCATCTTGCAAACCCCGACAGTGCAGAACGGCGCCTACGAATTGCGCATTATTCAGGCGAATATTCCCCAGACCATGAAATGGGACCCCGACGAAGATTGGCGCAATCTGGAGCGTCATGTCGAGCTTTCCGCATCCAAAGAGCGTGAAGAAAACCCGCCGCCGCGCATTGTTATCTGGCCGGAAAGCGCCTCGCGCCACGATTTCGGCCACTTCCCCGAAATCGGCGGATACATCGGCCAGCGCCTGCCGCGCGGCAGCATCGGCGTGATTGGCAATATCCGCGTGACGCTCGACGCGGCGCAAAATCCCACGGCCTATCACAACAGCCTGACCGCCCTTGGCCGCAAAGGCGAAGTGCTGGCGACCTACGACAAGCATCACCTTGTCCCCTTCGGCGAATATCTGCCGTTTCGCAAATATGTGACGTTCGAGCCGCTGGCGCTTGCCCTCTCCGGCATTGGCGATTTCACACCCGGCGCGGGGCCGCGCACATTGCAGGCCGAAGGTTTCCCCGCCTTCAGCCCGCTGATTTGTTACGAAGCCATTTTCCCCGCCGCTGCCGTGGATAAAACAAACCGCCCCGCATGGCTGGTCAACGTCACCAACGACGGCTGGTACGGCATGAGCGCAGGGCCCTTCCAGCATCTGGCCATCAGCCGCATCCGCGCCATCGAAGAAGGCCTGCCCATGGCGCGCGCGGCGAATACCGGTATCTCCGCCGTTATCGACCCTGTGGGGCGCACCGTGGCGCGTCTGGGGCTTGGCGACAAAGGACAGCTCGACAGCCTTCTGCCCGCGCCCCTGCCCCCGACGGTTTATGCGCGATTTGGCGATAGTGTTTTCTTTGGTCTGCTGCTGGTCTTTGGCATCGTGGCCGTTATCACCACGCGAAAGAAATCTTCATGATAGAAAGCATCAAGGCGCGCATCTCCGCCCTCTCCGGCTGGCGCCGTTATGCGGCCGCTTTCGCAGCGGGCGCGGCGATGGTATCGGCCATGCCGCCCTTCGGCTTTTTTCCGGTGGTGTTTATTGCCATCCCCGTCCTGTTCTGGCTGGTTGCATCAGCGAAAACAGCGCCGCGTGCGTTTCTGGCGGGCTGGGCTTTCGGCTGTGGGTATTTCATTGTCGGCCTTTACTGGCTCGGCATCGCATTCAAGGCGTTTTTCAGCCACGCGATGTGGCTGCTGCCGGTATCGGTTATCGGCATTCCGGTTTACATCGCGCTTTATTACGGCGCAGCGGCGCTGCTGGCATGGCCGTTCCGGCGTGCGGCGACGCATTTCGCGTTTGTTTTCGCCGTTATCCTTTTCTGGGCTGAATATCTGCGCGGGCATTTCATCACCAATTTCCCGTGGAACCATATCGGCTATGCGTGGCATCACGTTTTGCCTGTTTTGCAATCTGCGGGATGGTTCGGCATTTACGGCCTGACCTTGATGACGCTGCTTTGGGCGGCCGCGCCCGTCATGTCGCGCCGTGCGGCGGGTTTTGTGCTGGCCAGTTTCTTTTTCATTCTCGGCTTTGGCATTTTGCATTTGCAAAACAACCCGACGGTTGAAACGCCGCATCTGGTGCGTATCGTGCAGCCGAATATCACGCAGGCGGAAAAAGAAGACGTCCGCAACAAGGACGATATTTTCCAGCGCCATCTAAAGCTTAGCGCCACGGAAACCCCGCATGACGATAAAATCCTTTTCGTCGTCTGGCCGGAAACGGCGATAGATATTTTCACACCCGAAGACCGCAAAAACGCCGACCGCGTCGCGCTGTCGTTGCCCGCGCAGGCTTTCGGACTTATCGGCGTCAACCGCAGGGTTTCCGCCCCGACGCCAAGCATCCGCAACAGCCTGATTGTGCTGCACCAGCGTAGCCAGCGGCCTGTGGCGCAGCATGATAAATTCATCCTCGCCCCGTGGGGGGAATATGTGCCTTATGCGCAGCTGCTGGCCAAAACTCCGTTTGGCAAATATGTCGCCGCCGTGCAATCGCTTACGCCGGGCCCCGGGCCCTCGACCCTGCGGCTGGGGCAATACCTGCCGTCTTTCAGCCCCATTATCTGTTTCGAGGCAACATTCGCCGGACGCATGAAAGACATCGCGCGCGGCAAGCCGGATTTCCTGCTGTTCATCACGAATGATGCGTGGTCGATGGGCTCGCCGGGGCCTGCGCAGCATTTCGGTTTTGCGCGTGTGCGCGCGATTGAAGAAGGTATCCCCATTGTGCGCGCAGCGAACAGCGGCATCTCCGCGATGATTGACCCGCAAGGACGTGTGCTGCACAGCCTCGGCCTTGACCGCGCGGGCATCCTTGATGCGCCCTTGCCGAATCCCGCCCAGAAGCCGACGCTTTATGCGGCCACGGGCGATGGCGTTCTTCTGATATTCGCGGGCTGCCTGAGCCTCACGCTTTTGCTGCTGAGCTATTTTTTCCAGCCCTTTCGCCGTCCAAAGGCTTGATAACGCGCCCGAAACCCCGCGCGCGTTATGTACAATACAGGGTTGAATACATCCGTATGTTGACAATGAACAGTTGTATTCCTATATAATGGAAATACAGTCGTTTTTTATAAAAAAGGTCGCCCAATGCCACGCACCCGTATGGATGATGAAGGCCCCCACCCTGTCGATATCCATGTCGGGACCAAAGTCAAATCGCGGCGTTTGATGCTCGGCCTCAGCCAGGAAGAACTGGCGAAATCCATCGGCCTGACCTTCCAGCAAGTGCAGAAGTATGAACGCGGCAGCAACCGCATCAGCGTCAGCCGCCTGACCGATATCAGCCGCGCGCTGAAAGTGCCCGTGGATTATTTCCTCGAAGGCTGCGCGAATGTTTTGATGAATGGCACTGGCGGTGCGCGCAAACCGGCGATGAAGGGCGTATCCGACACCCCGCAAGCCACGCTGGAGCCCGACCCCATGACCAAACGCGACGTGCTGGAGCTGATACGCGCGTATGAGCAAATCTCCACCCCGCAGCTAAAAAAACAGCTGCTGGAGATGGCCAAGGCCATGGCGAAGGCCGGCGAATAATTTCCGTTTATTTTTATCAGGGTGCAGACGTCAGATACCCGCCGGTATTGACGACGCTGGATGTATTCATGCGCGAAATTTCCGCGATTTCAGCGGCAGTGAGAATACGGCTATAGACACGCACTTCGTCAACCAGTCCGTCGTAATAAATCCCGCGCCCCGCGCGCAGCTCGCCGACATAGAAATTGCCGTTGTTCCATGTGCCGGAGGCCGTGGCGCCGGCCGGATTGTTATAGGTATTCATCAGGCTGCCATCTACATAGATATTGCTTTGCCCCATGCGCTGGGCGCTGAGGGCAATCTGGCTCCACTCCCCGTTGCCGATAGCCGCGCCCGTGGTAACGATGCCTGTATTTGATTGGTTATATGTACGCGCCACAACCTCGCCGCCGCGCACCGTCACCCACAAAGGATAGGCCGAAGCCCCCTGCGCTGCACCGTCAGAAAGTACGCTATAGCCATAGGTCGCGTAATCTCCGGGCGGGCCGCTGGTGATATCCGGCGCGACAGAGGCCAGCACGGTATATTGGCTATAAGTGCCCGCAATCCCCGTGGCACGCACATATTGGCCGCTGCCGCTGAGGGCCAAGGCCTGCCTGTTCATCCCTGCTGTCAGCGCCGCCGCCGTCACGCCGCCGGTCAGCACGCCGTTGTACCCGTTACCGGAGCGGTCATAAGCCGTTGTGCCCGATGTCCATTCAGTGTCAAACGTCCAGTGGATAAGCAAACCATCATCCAGCGGTGCGCCATAATAGATTTGCGGCGACTGCCCGCCCGCAGGCGCCTGCTGATAGACGCCCGCAGCCTGCCCCCACCAGTTGCCGCGCGCCATCAATGTTGCGCCGTCGATATCCACGGCCAAATCTTCGCGCGTATTGTCATACAGGCTGTTGCGCCCGTCCGAGCGCCCGCCGCCGCCCATATCGACATCGACGCTGCCCGCCGTGCTGTCGTCATAAAGAATAATGCCATAGCCCGCATTGCCCGTCGCGCGCGACGATTCCACGCTGCCCGTCACGCCCGCGGCGTTCTGCTGCGCATAAAAACGCATGCCATTGCGGTTATCATCGGCGCGCAGGTTATCCACCTCGACATCAATGCGGCTGCCCGCGCCGGTCGCTTCGGCATAAAGCCCGTCAAGCGTGCTGTTCGATATCGTGACATTGCGGATGGACAGCGTGCCCAAATCCGCCCCGCCGGACGCCAGCGCATAGATGCCGTGCCCCGTCGCGCCGTCGATGGTCAGCCCGGCAACCGTCGCGTCCATAGCAGATACAGTCACACCATTGCCCGCCGAATTGCCAATCACAGGCGCGGTTGATGCCGCCACGATGACGCGCCCGTCAAAATCTTTGCCGTCCGCCGTGGTGAAACGCCCGTCATCATAAACGAAATTCGTGCCGGAGCCGATGAGCGACTGATAAGCCTGCGACAGGACAACACCGTTTTGCATGCCCGTGCTGCTGCCGTCGCCACGGTGAACATAAACAATATCCCCCTCGCGGTCTGCCGCCGCGCCTGCCGCAGCCAAGGTGTTGAAAGGCGTTTCGACGGTGCCGTCGCCCCCTGCTGCCGCGGTATTGTCCACATGGAAAACACGCTGGTTCATGTTGTCAAAGGCATTAAGAACGGCTTGTCCCGTCTCCGGCTCTTTTGCCACGCGCGCGGCGGTAATCACGTCGATATCACGCTCGGGGCTTTCATCCATGCGGCTGCGCAGCCCCAGCGTTTTGGCCGAAGCCTTGGAGCCGAAGGGAAAGCGCAGCGTCGCCTCCACAAACCCTTGCGCACCGCGCAGATTATCCGTTTCAAACCGCGCGCCCAGTTGTATGTCGCTGGTCACATCCGCCACGGCGCGCAGGCGGACGCCGCGCAGCGTCTGCGCTTCATCCCCGCTGAACACAAAGCCGCCCGCCGCCACGCGGAAGGATTCCAGCGCCCCTTGCAGCGGCTTGACGGGTACGGCAAATTCCACATCGAAACCATGCAGCGGCTTTTCGACCAGCAAGCCCGCCGTATCGTAATAAATACCTGTATCCGCAAGATAGGGTGCCGTCGAGGCACCGATGGCATAACGCTCTTTCTGGCTGGCGGGCACATAGGCATTGACGCGTATATCCAAATCATCCGTCAGATACTCCGCGCCCGCCGTCCCCTGATAGAAAACGGAGCCGCGCGTGGTGCGGCGACGGTCAAACCAGCCATGCAAACCGAAAACGCTGTCGCCAGCAGGAGAAAGCTGGCGATAGCCGATGCCCGCGTTCCATTCGCGGTTATTGCCGTCATCGCCCATCAGGCGCACATCGCCGTAAAAAAGCCGGTCGGTATCCTGCGCGAGAGGTACCCATGCTTCGGTCATCACAATCGAACGTTCCGTCCCGTGACGCCAGTTTGTTTCAAGGCGCGGCTTGAACGGCTCGGACGCTTTGACGGAGGATGAAAAAACCGCAGACAATGCACATAGCGCCACAGCCGATAGAAACCGGCGGGCTGTTTTTATGGCACTGTCATCTGCAGGCATCGTCAAAAAAAAACCTTCTGGCACTAAAAAAGTGCGGTATTTAAATCACTTAGCTTCATAGTACGTCCATACATTCGTATGCGTCAATGTGAATATGATACGAAAAACCGTTCAAGAAAAGTTACGTTAAACAAAAATTGGCACCGCAGCTGATTTTTTGAAATCTTCTTTCGCCCCGTCCCCGTCTTTTTTTGCGCCGCAGGATTTAACGATTGAGGGGGGCAAAAGCGTGACGTATAAAAAGAACAAGTATGATAAACATAAAATAAGAAGGAAA
>DQGU01000117.1 GCA_003524565.1 Rhodospirillaceae bacterium | reverse complement strand
GTTCAGCTCTTTCAGCTTGTCGGCGAAAAGACGGTCCAGCTCCGGCATGTCGGTACGGCCGAGCGCGGGGGCAAAAAGCTGCTGCGACATGATGCTGACACGTTTCAGCGCCAGCATGTTTTGCAGGATATTGCCTTTCGGGTATTCCGGATTTTCCGCGACCACACGCATAAATTCTTTGCCGCCTTCGCGTGCGTCGTCCATGACGGCGATGGCGTTGGCGACGGCCACCTGACGGAATTCAATCGGCGCGCCCAGCACTTGCTGCGGGTGGCTGATTTGATAGACGGTGGCGGTATTCAAAACTTCCAGCACGTCCCAATCCAGTTTCTTTTGCAAAAAGACGCTGTCATAGGGGCTCATTTCGCGGATGCCGATGTCAATCAGCGCGGCGGCGATGGCCGTCGGGTTTTTGGTCGGCGACGTGGTGCTGAGCAGCTGCGCCGCGTAAATCGCGCCTTCGAAATCTTCGGGGCGCACGCGGGTGTGGGTGGTCAAAACGTCATAGGCGGCGCGCACTTTGGGCGTATCCATCAGGCCGCTTTCTTCGAATGTCGGGTAGCGGATTTCCGCAGGTGCGGCACCGGGCGGCATGCCGGCGATGAAAATGCCGAGCTCCGCCATCTGGCCAATCATATCGGCCTGCGCGTATTTCATGCGCTCGAATTTCTCCGCATAGGTGGCTTCCAGCCCCGGCATGCCGGAGGTGCCTTCGCAGGCATTGCGGATTTTGGCGTAGGTATCGGTGATAAGAACCACCGGCGTTTTGAAATTCATCGGCGCCTGTCCGGACATGCGGATGATGCTCAGGCTTTCGGCCATTTCATCGGCGCCCTGTTCGACTTTTTCAAATGCCTTGATGGCGCCGGCCATGGTGATTTGTTTTACAAGCGGGCTGGCATCGCGCAGATAGGCATAGCCGGTTGCGACATGCAGGCGGCTTTCTTCCAGACTTTCGGCAATGTCGCCGCCAAAGCGTTTGCCCATCAGACCCCATGTGCTTTCCGGCATCAGGCCGAGGAGAGCGAGGATAACCGGTTTGTCGTCGGCCGTATGTTCGCTGATAATGCGCGCGACTTTCAGCGGCGCTTCTTCCGCGCGAATTTCTTCGGGCAGGTTTTCAATATTCTGGCGATAGGTCAGGTAGGCCTTGAACATTTCGGGGTTGTTCGGCAGGCCGGAATCGCGAAAGTCGGTCATGGTGTCACAGCTCCTCAAGGCGCGGGGAATCTTATGCTTTGTTTTTTAAAGTTTTTTGATGGGATTCTTTTTAGCATCCCTGCCGCTCTATGTCAACCGCGTTATGTGAAGTCTGTGGCGGCGGTAAAAGGGCAAAAGGTGCATAAAAACAATGTGTTAAAGAGGTGTTTGTGCTAGAGTGTTGCAACCGTTTATCCGAAAGGGGCCGCCGCCATGACGCAAACCACCTTTACCAGCCAGCAAATGCTCGCGCGGCTGGTCGGTTTTGACACCATCAGCACCAAATCGAATCTGGAGCTTATCCATTGGGTGCGGGACTATCTGGACGGCTACGGCATCGCCTCCACCCTTATTCACGACGACACCAAAAACAAAGCCAACCTGCACGCGGTTATCGGGCCGGAAGACAAACCGGGTGTTGTGCTCTCCGGCCATACCGACGTGGTGCCGGTTGAGGGGCAGGCATGGGACAGCGACCCGTTTTCCTTGCGCGAACATGACGGGCTTTTGTATGCGCGCGGCACTTGCGACATGAAGGGCTTTATCGCCGTCGCGCTCGCGAAACTGCCGGATATCGTTGCGCGGCACAAAGCGGGCAAACTGGCCGCGCCCGTGCATTTCGCGTTTTCCTATGACGAAGAGCTCGGCTGCCTTGGTGCGCATAGCCTTGCCGATACGATTGCATCGCTGCCGGTGAAGCCGCAGCTTTGCGTGGTGGGGGAGCCGACGTTGATGAAGCCGATTACCGGCCACAAAGGCATCTGCGATTACGATTGCACCGTGCATGGCAAAGAAGCACATTCGTCCCTTGCGCCTTATGCCGTAAATGCTGTGGAAGCAGCGGCGGAGCTGATTGCGCACGTCAAATCCATCGCCCGCCGCATGCAAAGCGAAGGACCGTTCAACAAGGCGTTTGACCCGCCTTTCACCACGCTGCACACGGGGTTGATGCACGGCGGCACGGCGCTCAACATCGTGCCGAACCGCTGCGATTTTTCTTTCGAAATCCGCAACATTCCCGAAGTGGACCCCGAAGCGCTGGCCGAAGAAATCCGCCAGTACGCGTTCAAGACTTTGGAGCCGCGCATGAAAGACATCGACCCCAAAACCGGGTTTGAATTCCGCGCCGCGGCCAAGGTGCAGGCGTTTGACATCGCCAACGACCATCCGATGGTCGATTTGGTTTTGCAGCTGAGCGGCGCCAACGAAGCGGCCAAGGTCAGCTTCGCAACCGAAGCCGGCATCTTCCAGAACAAAGGCGTGCCGACGGTGGTTTGCGGCCCGGGCTCGATTGCGCAGGCGCACAAGCCCAACGAGTTTATCGCGCAGGAGCAGCTGCTCAAATGCGAGCATTTCCTCGACCGTCTTTTCGGCGGTTTGAAGGCCGCGGCCTGATACAAAAGGCGTCTATATCCGGCTTTGTTATCAAAGCCTTGGAATCTTAGGTGCTTGCAATCCGCGCCGAGACGTGACAACATCGGGTCGGATTCTGAAGGATTGTTTCTGGAAAGGCAGAAAAGCATGTTCGAAGAGTACAACTGGCAAAAGGTCGAAGGCGCGCAGCTTGAGCCGTTTCTCAAGCTTGTAAACCCTATTCAGGGTACGCATAACGCGTCCGCCGCGACGGCATCCGTCGGCTGGTGCCAGCTGCCGTTTTATACCACCATCGGTCTTGTGCGCGTGGACGACACGGCATGGGCGCCGGGCACGGGGCCTTTCTGGTTTCTGGCCAAGCAGGGGCGCATGTTCCTGCTCGATGGCTCTTCCGCGCCTATCCATGACGCGAACGAAGCCGACCCCATCAAGGTGACCGAAGCCAATGTGCTCGATTACCTGCGCTTCTTCTGCTACTTCGTGCATGGCGATGAAGGCCCCTTCCTGATAGTCGAAGACGTCAACCACGCCGCTATTGACCAAGGCCGCCTTGAAGAAGGCATGCGCAAGGTTATTCAGGACGCGGTGCGTCCCGCTGCGTTTGAGGGGCAGACGAACGAAGGCGCGTTTGAAGCCAGCGCCATGGTTCTGTACGGCAATGCGCTTTTTGCGGCGCGTTTCTCGATGACTGAAAACGGTATGATTGAAATGATTGACGACGAGCCCATCGCGGCCGACCTGCCCGTCAAGAAAATCAAGCCGAACTATTAATAGATACGCGCAAGGCCATGACAGCCGCTGACGCCGATATTAAAAACCGCCGCCGGAAAATTCTGGCGGCGGTTTTTATTGTGCCGCTGCTGGTGCTGGCCGGTTTGACGCTCTGGGGGTATTTGTCCTGGGCAACCCCTGCGGCGCTGCCGCCGCTGCGCGATGGCGATATCGTGTTCAATACCAGCCGCGCGCGCCAGACGTTGGCGGTCGGTATCGCAACGGGCAGTCCGCTTACGCATGTCGGTTTCATCCGCCATAAAAACGGCGTGCCCTATGTGATGGAGGCCAGCGCCGACACGCGCGAAACGCCGCTGGATGTGTGGATAGAAACGGGGTTTGCGGGGCGTCTTCTTGTTTTGCGCCTGCCGGATGTGCCGGCTGCAAAATCCGCCGCCGCCATCCGCTGGGCGGAGAAAAACTTCGGCCGTCCTTACGATATTTTCTTCGCCCCCGGCCATGACGCATTTTATTGCAGCGAGTTTGTAGAGGCGGCGTTTGCCGCGGCGGGTGTGCAACTGGGCACAACAGAAACGCTTGCCGCGCTGCATTTGACATCTGCGCCCGTGCGCGCCCTGATAGGGGAGCGCTGGCAGCGTCACCCGCGCTGCAAAGGCGGGCAGGCGAAGGACGCAGATGATTGCCTGTCTAAAATTGGTGCGCTTGATATCATCACGCCCGTCAGCATCGCGCGCGATGCGGCCTTGGTGCGCGTTTATTCCAATTACCTGTTTTGGTAATCAGCTGTTCGGCATTTTGGGTTTGACGGGTGCGGGCTTTGCCGGCGTGGGCTTTGTCGGCGCGGGTAGGGCAAGACGCGATTCTTTCGCACGCGGAAAACGCGCTTCGACCACATCGCGCAGCAGAATATCTTCGGCGCTGGCGGTCTGGCCGCTTTGGATTTTACCCTTCGGGTGCAGCCAGATGCGCATGTAATCGCCGACCATCTCTGCTTTTTGTTCAAGCGCGAAGGAATCAAAACGCGCCCCTTCGACCAGCGTGTAGTCATAGAGACGCACTTTATCGAGGTGATGCAAACTCCAACGCCAGTTCTGGTTTTGCCAGACGTGGGTGACTTCGTGCATGAACAGGCTGGCCATGCGTGCCTCGTCCTTTGAAAAATCTTCGCTGCGCCCCCTCTCGCCGTAAAAATCGATATGGCTGAGGGGCGGCAGCACCATGCCCGTGACGGTTTGGGGTGCAAGCCTGTAAGCAAGGGATGTTTCGCGGAAATGCTTGCGGATTTTTCCGGCGTCGATTTCATCGCCGAAAACGCTTTCAACCATCGCGGTTTCGCCCGCCGTGAGCGGCGCGCCCTGACCTGCGTAATGTGTCGTCAGATAACCGCCATAAGTCAGCGTTGCAACAGCAAGAACAGTGACGATGACTTTCGCGGCGGCCTTGGCGAAACGTTTCATTTAAGAACCGCGCGGCGGCTTGCCTGCTTTTTGCCCCGCCTTCGGCCGCTGCGCCGCGGCATGCGGCACATCGGACATCTGGCGGGCAAGAGCGAGGACAGTCACGGCTGGTTCCCTTCGCGTGCGTAAAATTAGAATTTGAGCCAGTGTACAGAAATAAAATATCACCATCAAGCCAATCTGAGTTTTTATATTTCTCGCGCCGCAGCATGATTGACATAACAATGACGGGGGTTTACAACGCAGTATATCTTTCATTTCCGCGCAAGAGTTCCCCGATGTTCGGCCGCAAGCAAAATAAAATTTCCCCCGAACAGAGGCTCGTAAA
>DQGU01000119.1:11384-11893 GCA_003524565.1 Rhodospirillaceae bacterium | reverse complement strand
CACGCCGGAGCTGCCGGATATGCCCGCCGCCCCCTCCGCCCGCCTGCATGTGGTTGCGCCGCCCGCACCGGAAACGCTGGAACACCCGCTCGGCGCCGCCTGCGCGCAGATACATGAAAATTATATCGTCGCGCAAACCCGCAATGGCCTCGTACTCGTTGACCAGCACGCGGCGCATGAGCGCATTGTGTACGAAAAAATGAAAGCCGCGCTTGAATCCGGCGGCATCGCGCGTCAGGCGCTTTTGCTGCCCGAAGTGGTCGAGCTGGATGCGCGCGCCGCCGAAGCCTTGCTGGAGCGCAAGGACGAACTGGCCGAGCTGGGCCTTTCCCTTGAAAGTTTCGGCGGCAATGCGGTCGCGGTGCAGGAAGTGCCCGCACTTCTGGGCGGTGCGGATGTGCAAAAACTCGTGCGCGAACTGGCCGATGACATCGCGGGATATGGCACGGCGGAGCCTTTGCGCGAAAAGCTTTATGAAGTCTGCTCCACGATGGCCTGCCACGGCTCCG
>DQGU01000119.1:2887-11107 GCA_003524565.1 Rhodospirillaceae bacterium | reverse complement strand
TGCTGCGCGACATGGAGGCCACCGAGCGCAGCGGCCAGTGCAACCACGGCCGCCCCACCTATGTCGAGCTGAAACTCGGCGATATCGAAAAACTGTTTGGAAGGAAGTGACATGAGCACGCCCGCCGCGCAAACACCCGCCCCCGTCGATATGACGGAAATGAAAAAAATCACGCAGTTCGTTTATATCGTCCTGATGGCGGGCATGGCAGGACAATTTATGCTTGTCACCATCGCACCCGCCTCCGTCGCTATTATATGCGCGGTTGTCTATGCCTATATCAAACGCAAGGAACTGAAAGACACCTGGCTTGAAAGCCATTACCGCTGGATGACCCGTAGTTTCTGGATTGGCGGCGCGGTTTATCTGCCCGTCGCCACCATCGCGCTGTCTATTTTTCAAGGGCTTTTTGTTGATTTGCAGCCGATGTACGCCGCGATGTACGAAGGCGAAAAAGACGTCATGACGCTGATGAAACTGGCGTATGAAAGCAACGAGCGCATGATATTCTTCTCCACCCTGACCATGCTGGGCGTTTTCGCGCTGTGGTGGTCGGTGCGCTGTTTTATCGGCCTTTATCACCTGCGCAAGAACGAAGCCGTACCCGAAGTTACGCGCTGGCTGTAGCTTCGCCGCCCTTCATCAGGAACAGGAATTTTTCAACGGCGGTCAGTTCACCCTCGATACGCTCGAGCCTTTTGCGCGCAATCGCATCTTCGCCCCATTTTTCCAGCTGGAAGACCTCATCCACCGTTGCGGCGTCATAGGCCTGCGCCGCGCCAATCCGCCCGGATGCCATGCAAAGCGCGATAACGGCAGAGCCCGTCACGCCCGTCACCACCTGTGCCGCCGTAAAACGCGCGGCGTCAAGATTTGCAACAATATCAGCTATTTTTTTGAGGGAATCCGCGGGCTGCTGCACATACTGGATACCCTTGACCGGCTGCAGAACAACGCCGTATTCATCCTGCAACCAGCCCAAAAGCGGATGCCAGAGGGCTTCCTGCCGTGCAACCAGTTCCGCCGGATTAAGCGCCAGATAGCACACAAGGTCGGATGAAGCGTATTTGACAATCTCCGCGTTCATCTCCGCGCGCTCGTGGCTGTCCGCCTTGTCTATCATGGTGCAAACAAGCTGCGTCAGCGGCATGCTGGCGGTGACAATCTCGCCAGCTTGCGCGTCCCACTCCGCCGCCATCGCCGCAGCCAGCGCAGCCGAGGGAACAAGCACCGGATGCCTAAGCGGCGTGCGCAGTGTCTGCCCGTCCAAACGCACGGTATAGCCGCCGGGGGCGGTGCCGCCCTCCGCCTGTTTGTAGAATTTTTTCATTATTCGATATCCTCGAACGGGTCGCCTTTGGCGTTGTCGGGAAAGCCGAAATATTTAAGCGTTTTTTTCATGTCCGACCCGACGGGCGCCGTGATGTCGATTTTTTTGTTCGTCACGGGGTGGCGGAATATCAGGCGGCGCGCATGCAGGTGCAGCGCCTCCGGCAAATCCGGGTTTTCGGACAGCAGCGTCTGCGCGGGGTCGTATTTGAAATCGCCCAAAAGCGGGCAGCCCATTTCCGCTGCATGCACGCGTATCTGGTGCATGCGTCCGGTGCGCGGCCAGAATGCGACCAGCGCCACGTCGCGCCCTGCGTTTTCCAGCACCGTGTAGAACGTCAGCGCCATCTTGCCGTCTTCGTCATCGACGGCGCGCACACGCTCCTCCCCGCCTTCTTTGACTTTGGCGAGGGAGCTTTTGATTTTACCCTGATACATCTCCGGCGTCGGCGCCGTAATCGCCCAGTAGTATTTGCGCAAATCGCGGCTTTTGAACATATCGCCCAGGGTGCGCGCGGTTTTCGGGTTTTTTGCCAAAAGCATCACGCCCGTGGTGTCTTTATCAAGGCGGTGCACCAGATGCGGCTTGTGGCCGCTTTTGTCAGCCAGCGCAAGCATCATGTCATCGACGTTCATGCCGACCTTCGACCCGCCCTGCGATGCAAGGCCTGCGGGTTTGTTGATGGCAATCAGATAGGCATCTTCGTAAAGGATGATGGATTTCAAGAACGCGGCATCTTTTTCGGATACCTGTTTTTGTTTTTTGGCGGGCGCATCTTCAAAAAACAGCTGTGGCGGCAGGCGCACGGATTGCCCTTCGCTGAGGCGTGCATCGCCCTTGGCGCGTTTGCCGTCGATACGCAATTGCCCCGTGCGCAGGATTTTCTGCGTGTCGCCAAAGCTCAGATGCGGGAATTTTTTCTTCAGCCAGCGGTCAAGGCGCTGCCCGTCGTCGTTTTCGCCGATAACAATGATATTATTATTCTGTTCAGACATCAGCCGATAACCCCGCGCATGATATAAACACCGCCGAACACGCCGGCGACGCAAAAAACAACCGACGCCAGCGCATAAAGCGCCGCCGCCACAATATGGCCGGTTTCGGCCAGTTTCAGAACCTCGACCGAAAAGGCCGAAAAAGTGGTAAAGCCGCCCAGAACGCCCGTGGTCAAAAACGCGCGCATTTCAGAAGACGCCTGCCCTTTGAGCGCGAAATATTCAATCGCCGCACCGATTATCAGGCAGCCGATAACATTCACCGCAAAAGTCGCATAGGCAAACGACGGGCCGAACAGGCGCGTTTCACCCACAACAAAAAAATGCCGCATAACCGCACCAATGCCGCCGCCCGCAAAAATGGCCAGAGCTATATTCATGCGCCCCCCTTGTCACGGCGAAGTTTGTCCCAGTATTCGATGCGTTTTTTCAGCTCGCGTTCGAACCCGCGCTCGACCGGCGCGTAAAAACGCTGGCGCGGCATGCCCTCGGGGAAATAGTTTTGCCCCGAAAAACCCTCTGCCGTGTCATGGTCGTAGTTATAATCACGGCCGTAGCCGATTTGTTTCATCAGTTTTGTGGGCGCATTCAAAATATGCGCAGGCGGCATCAGGGAGCCTGTTTCCGCTGCCGCCGATTTCGCCGCCTTGTACGCCACATAGGCGGCGTTCGATTTCGGCGCGGTGGCCAGATAAACCAAAGCCTGCGCCAGCGCCAATTCCCCCTCCGGGCTGCCAAGTCGTTCGTAAGTATCCCACGCCGACAGCGTCACGGACATTGCCTGCGGGTCGGCAAGGCCGATATCCTCGACCGCCATGCGCACCATGCGGCGCGCGATATAGCGCGGGTCTTCGCCCCCCTCCAGCATGCGGCAAAACCAGTAAAGCGCCGCATCGGCATCCGACCCGCGCACAGATTTATGCAGCGCGCTGATAAGGTTGTAATGGCTGTCATCCGCCTTGTCGTAGAGAGGGGCGCGTTTTTGCACCAGCTTGGTCAGCGCTTCGACATCAAGCGCGCCCTTTTTCTGCACCTGAAAAATCTGTTCGGCCAGCCCGAGCAAATAACGCCCGTCGCCATCGGCCATGTTGACAAGCGCCGTGCGCGCCTCCGGCATCAGGGGCAGCGGGCGGTTCATTTGCTGTTCTGCGCGGCGCAGCAGGGTTTCGAGCGCTTCGCCTTCCAGCCGCTTCAGCACCAGCACCTGACAGCGCGACAAGAGCGCGGCGTTCAGCTCAAACGACGGGTTTTCCGTCGTTGCGCCGACCAGCACGATGGTGCCATCCTCGACATGCGGCAAAAATGCGTCTTGCTGCGATTTGTTAAAGCGGTGGATTTCATCCACAAAAAGCAAAGTGCCGCGCCCCATGCGGCGGCGGTGCTGCGCACTTTCGAATACCTTGCGCAAATCGGCAACGCCCGTAAAAATCGCGGAAATCGCTTCGAAATGCAAATCGGTATGCTGCGCCAAAAGACGCGCAAGTGTTGTTTTGCCGCAGCCGGGCGGGCCCCAGAAAATAATCGACGACATACGCGCCGCATCAATCATGCGCCGCAGCGGTGCATCGGCGTCATGCAGCAGATGGTCCTGCCCTACGACGTCATCCACGCTTTGCGGACGCAAAAGGTCTGCAAGCGGGCGCGGCGCGGATTTGCCGGCGTTTTCCGCCTCGCCCGCGGGTATGTCGAAAAGGCCGCTCACAACGTAATCATCAGGTTCATGACCTGTGCCCCGCGCCGCAGCTGCACCTGCCAGCGGCGAATGTTTTGGGATGCGCCCAGCGCCGCCTTCAGCTCCGTCATCGACGGAATGTCCGCACCGTTCAGCATCTGGATAATATCGCCCGTGCGCAAGCCCAGACGCGCCGCGGGCGTGCCCGCAGCGACCTCAATCACCGCAACGCCTTCGCTGTCGTCATGCAGGTCGATTTCATCCGCCAGTGCGGGTGACAGGTTGCCCAGCGTCGCGCCGGAAAGCGGGTTATTGCCGCTGACAGTCATCGCCTGTCGCGGCGGCGTTTCGGGCGCGGCTTCGGCTTTCATTTTCACATCGAACGATTTACCCGCACGCGATACCATCAAATGAATATCCCCGCCGACGGGCACGGTGGCGAGGCGAAATTTGAGCGCTTCGGGGTCCTGAATATCATGGCCGTTGATGCTAAGAATAACATCGCCAATCCGGATGCCCGCCTTCGCGGCCGGCCCCTTGGGGTTGACGCGGTTAATCAGCGCGCCGCGCGCGCGGTTGAGACCGAGCGCGGCCATCATATCCGACGTCACCGGCTGCCCCGAAAGCCCCGTCCACGGGCGCACCAGCTTGCCGCCGCGATTGGATGCGTCAATCACCGTGCGCACCATGTTCGCAGGCACCGCAAAACCAATACCGACGGAGCCACCATCGCGCGTGAAAATCATGGTATTGATGCCCATCAGGCGCCCCTGCATGTCAATCAATGCACCGCCCGAATTGCCGGGGTTGATGGCCGCATCGGTCTGGATGAAATAGCGGTAGTCCATATACCCGCCCATACCCGTGCGGGCAGTCGCAGAGACGATACCGCTGGTCACCGTCTGCCCGACGCCGAAGGGATTGCCGATGGCCAGCACAAGGTCGCCGACTTCTATCGCGTCGCTATCTGCCAGTGGCAGCGCGGCGAGTTTTTCGCCCTTGGGGTCGATGCGCAAAATAGCCAAATCCGTTTTTTCATCGACAAGGACTTTTTCGGCGTCAAATTCACGCCCGTCTTGCAGCACGGCGGTGATTTCGGTTGCGCCCTTGATAACATGCGTGTTGGTTGCAATCTGCCCCGCGGGGTCAACAATCACGCCGGAGCCGAGGGAATTCTGTATCCGCTCCCGCACCGGCCCGCCCATGTCATTGCCGAAGCCCTGACCGAAAAACTGTCCGAAGAACGGGTCGTTGAACAGCGGGCTGATAACGCGCATGCGCTCGCGCACCACGCGCTTGGCGTAAATATTCACAACGGCAGGCGCGCTTTTTTTGACCAGCGGCGCGAAGCTCATCTGAATATCCGCGCGCGTCTGCGGCACTTCCTGCGCAAAAGACGGCGTAGCCGCCACCAGCGCAAGCAGAAAGACAGAAAGAAGTGAAAGAAGCAGGTTCTGTTTTTTGGCTTTTGTCATTTTTACCACTCCCATCCATAGGCGGTTTCTTCAAGCTGTTTGCCGCCAATATCAATCATTTTGCGCCCGAGCGCCCGCCCGCCGATATGCCGGTAAAAACCCGCCGCGGGGTTATCTGTCAGCACCCAAAGATACAGGCCGTTTATACCACAGCCGGCAAGGCTTTGTCGTGCCGTGTCGAACAAACGGCGGCCAAGCCCCGTTCCTTGCGCGGATTTGAGCAGATAGAGGGCATAGACCTCCCCCGCATACCCCTCAAAGCGCTCCCGCGCAGCGCCGCAGCTGATAAACCCGCAAGCCGCGCCCCCTGCACCGCCCGCAGGGCGGGCTATAAAGACCGCTGAGGGGCTTTCGAGCGTTTCCAGCTGCCCATGCCAGCGCTGCGTGCGTTCCACCACCTCCAGCCCCGCCAGATGGCTTTCCGGCACGATGCCCTGATAGCTTTCGCGCCAGCTTTGGACATGCACGGCGGCAATGGCGGCCGCATCGGCCGCGGCGGCCTGCCGGATGTCAAAAGAGCTGTTCTGCGGATGTTGCATCGGGCGCCTCCCCCGTTTGGCGGGAATGAAAAAGGGCGGGTAAAAAAACCCGCCCTTTTTATAGCTCTTTAAAAATCCGTCCGGAAGATTAACCGGCGACGGCTTTTTTCTTTTTCGGCTTGGAGGTTTTCACCGGTTCGCCTGCTTCGTGCGCTGCCTTCATGTTGTCGGCAACGGCTTGCTGGCCGCTGTCTTTGCCTTTGGCAGAGCGGTCGCGGTCAACCAGTTCGATAATCGCGCGGGGCGCGTTATCGCCGTAGCGGAAGCCGGCTTTCAGCACGCGGGTGTAACCACCGTTGCGGTCTGCGTAACGCTCGCCAAGCACGTCGAACAGTTTTTTGACTTGCGTTTCGTCGCGCAGGCGGGACATCGCCAGGCGGCGGTTTGCAAGGCCACCTTTTTTGCCGAGGGTGATGAGGCGGTCAACGAAACCGCGCAGTTCTTTCGCCTTCGGCAGGGTGGTCACGATTTGCTCGTGCTTGATAAGAGCCGCAGCCATGTTCGCGAACATCGCACGACGGTGTTGGGTTTTGACGCCGAGTTTACGGCCGGAATTACCATGACGCATGGTTACGTCTCCTTCTTTACGTTACGCTTCACGCATGAAGCGGATTGTGTATGCGATACCCTGCAAAGCCGCAGCAGCACCGCTTGGGGGAACCTTCCCCCACCCGCCCCTTGACAGCCAAGAAACGGGGGTAGTCCTTTAGAAGTCCTTGCCTGCTCAGAACGGCTCTTCGAGCTTGCGGGCGAGGTCTTCAATGTTTTCGGGCGGCCAACCTTCGACTTTCATGCCGAGGTGCAGACCCATGTTCGTCAGAACTTCTTTAATCTCGTTCAGCGATTTGCGGCCGAAGTTGGGCGTGCGCAGCATGTCCGCTTCGGTTTTCTGGACGAGGTCGCCGATGTAAACGATGTTGTCGTTTTTCAGGCAGTTTGCGGAACGTACAGACAGTTCCAGTTCTTCGACCTTGCGCAGCAGATGGCGGCTGAACGGCAGCTCGTCTTTGCTCTCTTCTTTGGCAACCGCGGTCGGCTCCTGGAAGTTGACGAAAGCTTGCAGCTGGTCTTGCAGGATGCGCGCTGCGTAGGCAACGGCATCTTCAGGACGCACCGTACCGTTGGTTTCGAGATCCAGCGACAGCTTGTCGTAGTCGGTGATTTGGCCGACGCGGGTATCTTCGACTTTGTAGGATACTTTGCGCACGGGGGAGAAGATGCTGTCCACCGGAATGATGCCGATGGGGGCGTCTTCGTGGCGGTTTTGCGCAGCAGGGCGATAGCCTTTGCCGGTGGAAACCGTCAGCTCCATGCCAAGCTTCACTTTGTCGCCGAGCGTGCAGATGACGAGGTCAGGGTTGACGATTTCAACGTCAGCCGTTTGCTCAATCATACCGGCGGTAACTTCGCACGGACCTTCCGCGTTCAGGCGCAGTTTCTTGCTGCCTTCAGCGTGCATGCGGATGGACAGGCCCTTGATGTTGAGGACGATGTCCGTCACGTCTTCGCGGACGCCGGGGATAGACGAGAACTCGTGCAGAACGCCGTCGATGCGGATAGCCGTTACAGCAGCACCTTGCAGCGAAGACAGCAGAACGCGGCGCAGCGCGTTGCCGAGCGTCAGGCCATAGCCACGCTCCAGCGGTTCGACAACGATGGTGCCGAAGCGGCTGGGGTCTTTGTTGGTGCTGACGTCAACGCGGTTCGGTTTAATCAGCTCTTGCCAGTTTTTCTGTATCAAGATACGCCTCTTTTTGCCTGAATGTTTGAAACAAGAATTCCGTTAAAAGCCAGTCGGTAAAGCACGGGCGCGCGCCCCCGGGAAAAGGCGCGCAAGGCCCGTTGCCCTATTCTTATACGCGACGGCGTTTACGCGGGCGGCAGCCGTTGTGCGGAACCGGCGTAATGTCCTGGATGGACGAAATGCCGAAACCGACGGACTGCAGGGCGCGCAGTGCGGATTCGCGGCCCGAACCCGGACCCTTCACCAGCACTTCCAGCGTTTTCATACCGTGTTCCTTGGCTTTCTTGCCGGCATCTTCCGCCGTAACCTGCGCCGCGTAGGGCGTAGATTTGCGGGAGCCTTTGAAGCCGAGGTGACCGGCAGACGACCAGGAGATGGTGTTGCCTTGCGCGTCGGAAATCGTCACGATCGTGTTGTTGAACGTGGAGTTCACATGCGCAATGCCAGCCGTGATGTTCTTGCGCT
>DQGU01000119.1:0-2543 GCA_003524565.1 Rhodospirillaceae bacterium | reverse complement strand
TTTCTTGGTGGCGATTTTCTTGCCGGCGATGGTCTTGCGCGGACCTTTGCGCGTACGCGCATTGGTGCGCGTGCGCTGGCCACGGACGGGCAAGCCCTTACGGTGACGCAGACCGCGGTAGCAACCGAGGTCCATCAAACGCTTGATGGTCATGGCGACGTCGCGGCGGAGTTCACCTTCGACTTTGTAGCTTGCCTTGATTTCATCACGAATGCGGTTCAGTTCATCTTCGGTCAGCGCGTTCACGCGCGTGTGCCACGCTACGTTCGCTGCTTCAAGAATCTTGTTTGCACTAGTACGGCCAATACCATGGATGTACGTCAGCGCAATGCCGACGACTTTTTCTGTAGGTATATTGACACCTTCGATACGTGCCACGCTTTATCTCCCGGGTTAGATGTATAAAAAACAGACTCTGCCCAAGAAAGGGCAAAGCTGGCGCATTATAGGGGTCACAAAACAAACGTCAACACGATATTTACCCTATTTCAGGTGAAAACGGTGTTTTTTGACTCCAAAGCCCTTTTTACAGGCAAAATCAGCCCATTTTAGGGGGCTGAATCTTGTCACAACCCTTGTTCGGGCACAAAACGGCCTCGATTTGGGCGGTGACAGCGGCCATTTCGGCCATACCGTCCACAGTTTTGAGCATCCCGAGTCTCTCGTAGAACGGGAGAATCGGTGCGGTCTGGCTGTGGTAGGTTTCAAGGCGGCTGCGTACCGTTTCCGCGTTATCGTCGGAACGGCGGGTGAAGCTGTCCTCAGCACCGCACGAATCGCACGAAGCGGGGTCGTGTGGCGGCTTGAATTTGTCGTGGTACCCTTCCCCGCATTTGCCGCAGGTGAAGCGGCCGGAAATACGCTCGACCAGTTTATCGTCATCGACTTCCATCTGTACGACAGCGTCGAGCTTGATGCCCTTTTCCTTGAGCATTTTCTCGAGCGCTTCGGCCTGCGCGACGCTGCGCGGGAAACCGTCGAGGATAAAACCGTTTTTGCAATCCGGCTGGTCGAGGCGTTCGGAAATCATGCGGATGGTAATTTCATCCGGCACCAGCTTGCCCGCATCGAGAATCTGGCGGATTTCACCGCCCAGAGGGTCGTTCGGGTCTTTGACACGCGCGCGGAACAGGTCGCCGGTGGAAATCGCCACCACGTTATGCTTCTCGGTAAGGAGGCGCGCTTGCGTGCCCTTGCCCGCCCCCGGCGGCCCGATGAGAATCATGCGCAGCGGCTGTGTCATTATTTCCGGCTCCCTCTGAGTTTCGATTTCTTGATAAGGCCTTCGTACTGGTGCGCAATCAGGTGAGAGTGGATTTGCGCAACCGTATCCATCGGCACTGTAACGGCGATGAGAAGGCTGGTACCGCCCAGCGCGAACGGCAGGCCGTAATGCGAAATCAAAAATTCGGGCAGCAGGCACACGAACGTCAGATAGGCCGCGCCGATGACCGTGATGCGGGTCAGGATTTTATCCAGATATTCCGCCGTCGATGCGCCGGGGCGGATGCCCGGAATAAAACCGTTCGACTTGCGCAGGTTGTCCGCCGTCTCGTCGGGGTTGAAAACAATCGCGGTGTAGAAGAACGCGAAGAACACGATAAGACCGCCGTAGAGCGCCATATAAGCCGGCTGGCCATGCGCCAGATAGCGCGACAGCGTATCAATCCATTCAACGCCGGAGCCGCTGATACCCGTGAACTGCACAATCGACAGCGGCATCAGCAGCAGCGACGACGCGAAGATAGCAGGGATAACGCCCGCCGTGTTGAGCTTGAGCGGCATGTGGCTGGTTTCCCCGCCCGACATGCGGTTGCCGCCCACCATGCGTTTGGGATATTGCACCACAACGCGGCGCTGCGCGCGCTCCATGAACACGATGAAGGTCAGCACAACCGCCACCATCGCAGCGATGAGGATGATACCGACAGCCGTCATGTCGCCGGTGCGTGCGAGTTCCAGCACCTTCGCAACCGCCTTCGGGATACCCGCAACGATGCCGCAGAAGATGATGAGCGAAATACCGTTGCCGACGCCGCGCTGCGAAATCTGCTCGCCCAGCCACATCAGAAACACCGTACCGCCCACAACCGTGATGATGGTGGTGACGCGGAAGAACATACCCGGGTTGATAACCGCGGAACCGCCCGCAGAGCTGGAAAGATTTTCAAGCCCGACAGCAAGCCCGTATGCCTGAATAGCCGCGAGAATAACCGTGCCGTAGCGCGTGTACTGGTTGAGGCGTTTGCGTCCCGCCTCGCCTTCTTTTTTCATCGCTTCGAGCGCCGGATTCATCGACGTCATAATCTGCATGATGATGGAGGCAGAAATGTACGGCATGATGTTGAGCGCAAGAATACTCATACGCTCGAGCGCGCCGCCCGAAAACATGTTGAACATGTCAAGCACGCCGCCGGATTTGGAGCTGAAAATATCATTCCAAGCCGAAGGGTCGATACCCGGCAGCGGAATGTGCGTGCCCACGCGGTAAATCAGCAAGGCGACCAGCATGAACCACAGGCGCTGTTTCAGCTCCTGCGCTT
>DQGU01000048.1:668-3448 GCA_003524565.1 Rhodospirillaceae bacterium | reverse complement strand
ACAAGGCGCAGACCATCAACCATTTTTTTGTCAAGCTGTTCAAAACCGTGGATACCCTGCAAACCGCCGCCGGCCGTGCCGAAGGGGCGCGCCGCGCCGCCTTTATGCGCGACTATCTGGCGCGTTTCGCCGCCGAAGCCGGCGAGGATGCGGGGAACTAAGCGCGCTTCTATGCATTTATGCGGCCAAGAGTGCTTGATTTAAATGTCTGCGCGCGCTTATATCTGAAACAGATTTTCACCCCTTGCCGGAGAGACCGACATGAAAAACATCCTGAAATTCACCCTGCTGGCGCTGGTTGCCTTCGCCATGGGCGCGGCGCTGGCCTGGTTCCAGTCGCGCCAGAACGCCCCTGCGCCTGTTGCGGTCGAGTTGACCGAACAGCAGCAGCAAGCCCTCGACATCAAGCCCGCCCCGGTGGGCGAGCGCCCGCGCGACAGCGTGGTCGAAGGGGCGCCGGACATGCCGGATGCGCTGGATAGCCTTTATGGCGACGAAGCGGCAGAAAAAGCGGATGCCACGGCAGAAGGTGCAGCGGAAGCTGCCGCTGAAGCGGCGCCTGCCGAAACTCAGGCCGCAGATGCAGCCCCCGCCGCGCCGGAGGGGCAGAAAGTGGCCGGCTCCAGCGTCGGCGGCACGTTCAGCATGACCGACCATAACGGCAATGCCGTGACGGAAAAATCATGGCCGGGCAAGAAAAAGCTGGTCTTTTTCGGCTTTACCCATTGCCCCGACATTTGCCCGGCGGCGCTGGATAAAATCGGTGCGGCGCTGAAGGAAATGGGCGCGGATGCCGATAAAATCCAGCCGATTTTCGTCACCACCGACCCCAAGCGCGACACGTCTGCCCGCCTGAAAGAATATCTGGCGGACTATGACAGCCGCGTGGTCGGCCTGACCGGCACGGACGAGCAGGTCGAGCACATCAAGAGCATCTATAAAGTCTATGCGGCGATTGCCGAAGGCGGGGATGCCGACAATTATCTGATGGACCATTCGGGCTATATCTACCTGATGTCCGAAGATGACGCGCTTCTGGAAATTTTCGGCAGTGATTCTACCGCCGAAACGATTGTTCAGAAGTCGGCGGCGCACCTGAAGTAATTTCGTGATTACGAAAAACAAAACCGCCCGCCGCACATGGTCGGGCGGTTTTGTTTTGGGCGATTTCGGCCTGTGGTTTCAAGGGGCGGGGACGGCAGGCCGTTTTCCGCGCCTTTTTTAAGGAATGGCGCGGGATTCAGTTGCATCGCGCGGGCGAGTCATGTTAAATCCCCGCACGAATAGACGTAGATAAGTACCGCGCACGCGCAAGACGTGATTTTTTGAAAGGGGTTGACAGTGGCTTCCCGCACAGGAAACCAAGACACCGCAAAACGCTACGCCACCGCCTTTTTCGAGTTGGCGAAAGAACAGTCGCAGCTCGATGTCATCGGCCGCGACATGCAAACTCTCGATGCACTGCTGGATGCGGGCGGCGAGATTCTCTCCTTCATGCACAACCCGACGCTGCGCCGCGAAGCGCAGGCAGAGGCTCTGAGCGCGCTTGCCGCGCATCTGAAGCTTTCGCCCGCCAGCACGCAGCTGCTCGGCACGCTGGCGCTTAAACGCCGTCTGGACATTCTCGCGCTCGTTATCGACGCCGTGCAGGCCATGATTGCCGCGCATAAAGGCGAAGTAACGGCCGATGTCACCGCCGCGCAGGCGCTGGAACAGGGGCAGATTGACCGCATCGCCGCCAACCTGAAAAAAGCCATCGGCGCCGAAGTGAAGGTGAAGCTGCACGTTGACCCGTCCATCATGGGCGGTTTGATTATCCGCGTCGGCTCCCGCCTTATCGACAGTTCCGTCAAGACCAAGCTCGAGCGCCTGCACCGCGCGCTCAAAAGCAGCAACAACACATCCGATCAAAAGAAAATGAAAGAGGTAGCGTAATCATGGAAATCCGCGCAGCTGAAATCTCCGCCATCCTGAAAAGCCAGATTGAAAAATTCGGCGCCGAGGCGGATGTTGCCGAAGTCGGTCAAGTCGTTTCCGTCGGTGACGGCGTTGCCCGCGTTTACGGTCTCGATAACGTTAAAGCCGGCGAGATGGTCGAATTCTCGAACGGCATTAAAGGTATGGCGCTGAACCTTGAAACCGACAACGTCGGTGTGGTTATTTTCGGCGACGACCGCGACATTAAAGAAGGCGACACCGTCCGCCAGACCGGCGAAATCGTGTCCGTTCCCGTCGGCAAAGAGCTACTCGGCCGCGTTGTTGACGCGCTTGGCAACCCCATCGACGGCAAAGGCCCGCTGAAGGCGAAAGAAATCCGCCGCGTGGACGTGAAAGCGCCCGGCATTATCGCGCGTAAATCGGTGCACGAGCCGATGCAGACGGGTATCAAGGCGCTCGACGTTCTCGTTCCCATCGGCCGCGGCCAGCGCGAACTTATCATTGGTGACCGCCAGACCGGTAAAACGGCTATCGCTGTCGATACCATCCTGAGCCAAAAAGAAATCAACAAAGGCACGGACGAGAGCAAGAAGCTGTACTGCGTTTATGTCGCCGTCGGCCAAAAACGCTCCACCGTTGCCCAGCTCGTCAAAACGCTGGAAGAAAACGGCGCGATGGAATACTCCATCGTCGTTGCCGCAACCGCGTCCGAACCGGCGCCGCTGCAATACCTCGCGCCCTACACGGGCTGCACCATGGGTGAATACTTCCGCGACAACGGCATGCACGGCCTCATCGTTTACGATGACCTGTCCAAACAGGCCGTCGCCTACCGCCAGATG
>DQGU01000048.1:0-403 GCA_003524565.1 Rhodospirillaceae bacterium | reverse complement strand
GCGCCGCCCGCCGGGCCGCGAAGCGTATCCTGGCGACGTGTTCTACCTGCACTCCCGCCTGCTGGAGCGCGCAGCGAAGCTGAGCGACGATATGGGCGCGGGCTCGCTGACCGCTCTGCCGGTTATCGAAACGCAGGCCGGCGACGTTTCCGCCTACATCCCGACCAACGTGATTTCCATCACCGACGGCCAGATCTTCCTTGAAACCGGTCTTTTCTACAAAGGCATCCGTCCGGCGATTTCGGTCGGTCTGTCGGTTTCGCGCGTTGGTTCCGCCGCGCAGACCAAAGCGATGAAACAGGTTGCGGGTACGATTAAGCTCGACCTCGCCCAGTTCCGCGAGATGGAAGCTTTCGCGCAGTTCGCCTCCGACCTCGATGCCTCGACCCAGAAACTTCTGGCG
>DQGU01000101.1 GCA_003524565.1 Rhodospirillaceae bacterium | reverse complement strand
CATGACGCCCAGCGCGCGGTTCAGCCAGCCGTCGCGCGCACCGTTCGGCCGCTCCGCGCCGCATTCCAGCACGTTTTGCGCATCGAAGTGCGAACGCTCGCGGTACGGTGTCGCCACCGCATGCACAATCGCCCCTTCGCCGGCCTGATAAAGCGCGGCGAAGGATTCAAAGCTTTTATGCAGGGCATAAAAATCGTCCAGCCGCATAAGCGCCGATGCAGGCAGCGCCATGCCGCCGCGCGATTGCGTATAGTAACGGTCGCCATAAGGCACGGCCGCGGCAAGCCCGTCCATCGCCCCGCGTAAAATGATAAAAACGAAACGCGCATCGCCGGGTGCGGCGGCAAACGACAGGCGCATGCCGCCCATCATGGGCAAACAGGCAGCACCGCAAAGACCTTGCAGCAGCAAGCGGCGCGAAAGGGGTGTGTCTATGATTTTGCGGGTCATGGTGTTGTTACCTCCGCTGGAATTCGGGGCTGGCGAAAACAAGTGTCAGCGCCTCCGCCGGGCTGCCTGCGCGGCGCACCGCGGTGCGTGTCGCATCCGATGCGACGGGGCCGATGGTGTGTTCCAGTACATCGGCGGGACTGACGCGGGTATGCAGCGCGTTTGCGACGCCCTGCGCAATGTCAATGCGGCGCAAAAGCGCTTCGCCGCCCAGCCAGTCCTGCGCCATATCGCTCCAGCCTGCGGGGGAGGGGGCGGAAAAAGGCACCTGCCCCAATTCGCGAAACGCACCGGCCAGTCGCATGTTGTCGATGTCGATATCCGCTGCGCGCAGAAGCGAGATAATAAAATCATTCGGCGTTTTAACCTTGGGCAGCGGCGCTTGCCACACTTCGGGCAGCGAAAGCAGTGTGCGGTAAACATCCGGCAGGTTGCCGCCGCTGCGCATATAGATTTGGGCGAGGGTATTGACGCTGGCTGCCGACGGCGTATCGCTGATGAAATGCCGCGCCAGTTTCCCCGCGATGAATTTCGCGCAAGAGGGGTGCAGCGCAAGGCTTTCAAGCGCGCTGCGCGCTTCGTTTTCTCCGTTTTCGGCAAAATGGATACCGAGCAGCGTTTTATCCCCCGGCTCATGCGCGCCTGCGTTGAACAAAAAACCGTCGCGGCTGCGCCCTGTGATATCGACTGTCCAGCCCGTCAGCATTTTCGCAAGCGCGATAACGTCATCCTGCGTATAGCCGCCATTGACGCCGAGGCTGTGTAGCTCTAGCACTTCGCGGGCAAGGTTTTCGTTAAGCCCTTTGCCCTGACGCTTGCCCGCCCGCGATTGCGGCCCGATGGAGCGCGCATTGTCGAGATAGGTAATCATCGCCGGATGCCGCGTCGATGCCAAAAGCATGCTGCCGAATGTGCCCATGATATGCGGCCGCACGACATCGCGCTCGAACGCAGCGACCAGCGGCAGGCTTTGGCGCTTGGTAGCCGATACGGTGAAATGATTGCCCCAGAAATGTGCCAGACGTTCGAAAAAAGGCGCGGGGCTGTCGATGGCGGCGCGAGTGCGTGCGGCGGCTTCTTCAATAAAATCGCCGCGCAGGTTTTTTTGCAAATCGCGTACCATGCGGCGCTGCTCTTCGGCGTTGGCGTCTTTCATTTTGCGCAGCTGTTGCAACTGGCCGAGCGCGCTTTGCACGACATCGGGCGTTGGCGGCAGGCCTTTGAAGGCGGGCGACGCCGCATAGCGGCTATCCAGCTGTGCCAGCGCCCAGCGCGCGGGGTCGGCGGCGATGGCCGCAAGCTCCCCCGGGCGCGGGCCAAAGCCGAAACGGTTGGCGGCGATAAAAGCGGCAACGGATGACATGCAAATTTCTCCCGATACTGGATAATACGGGAGAGAGGGTTAAAATCCTGCGCCGTGCGGCCACAAAAAATAACCTAAATAAAACAAGGGGCTGGTGAGGGGTTACAAGCCCAGCACGTCGCGCATGGTGTAGCGGCCGGCCGGTTTGCCCGCCAGCCACAGCGCTGCGCGCACCGCCCCGCGGGCGAAAAGCGCGCGGTCGGACGCACGGTGGCCAATCTCGATGCGCTCGCCCAGCGCGGCGAAGGTGACGGTATGGTCGCCAATCACATCGCCGCCGCGAAAAACCGACATGCCGATGGCGCCTTCGGGGCGCGGGCCGATTTGGCCGTAGCGCGCGGGCACCATGGCGCTGTCAAGGCTGACGCCGCGGCCTTTGGCGGCGGCCTCGGCCAGCGCCAGCGCGGTGCCTGATGGCGCATCGACTTTATGTTTGTGATGCGCTTCGAAAATTTCGATATCGAACTCTTTGGGGCCGAGGCGTGCGGAAAGCTGCTCGACGATGGACAGCAGAACATTGACCCCGACGCTCATATTCGCTGCCTGCAAAACGGCCGCGCGCGTGGCGGCTGACGTGATGGCGGCATCTTCGACGGCGCCAAGCCCCGTGGTGCCGATAACCAATGCCTTGCCGCTGGCGTGGGCGGTCGCGGCATTTTCCATGGTGGCGGCGGGGGTGGTGAAATCAATCAGCACGTCGCAGGCGGCGAAAACGGCGGCATTGTCCGCTGTTATTTTGACGCCGCAATCGCCAAAACCGCATAGCGCGCCAATGTCGCGGCCAAGCGCGGAGCTTTCGGCATGCTCGCCCGCCGCCGCCAGCACGGCGCCATCATAAGCGCCCGAAAGAATTTCTTTCGCAATCATCTGCCCCATGCGGCCGGCCGCGCCGAGAATGCCTATTTTGGTCATGTTTTTTTTCCTGCGGTTATATATGCGTGTTGTTTTACTGGTGCGTGCAGTTGACGGCTTCGGGGCCCCAGTTGAAGTTTTTTTCAACTTTGATGGAAAGCGCGTGCAGCGTGGCTTCGTGTTCAAACGTGTGCATGATGTCGATTTTGTCGATGACGGTCAGCTGCATGCCTTCGGGCGCCAGCAATTGCAGCGTGGCCTTGATGCGGCCGTTTTTGTCTTCGGCATCGATGACGTTATAGCTGTAATTCGGCGTCGGCGTTTCAAGCGTGGTCGTGAGGGTGTAGTTGTCACCGTCCTGCGTCAGTTTGAAGCTGTCCGGCGTGCAGCTATAGACCAACTGCGGCTTCGACGGTACAGGTGCGGCCATCGCGGCATCAGCCGCAGGGGCTGCTTCTGCGTGATGATGTTCTTCGTGTGCGGCGCGTGCCTGCGTTTGCAAAAACATCAGGCCGCCCACGACGACAGCGGCGGTGGCGAAGGCGGTGAAAACGGATTTTTTCATGGAAATCTCCCGATATGGCGCGCAAGACCTGCGCGGCTTTGCGAAAATATTTGACAGCGGCAGTATAGGCCAGTGATGCTGTGATATCCAGTCCCGCGCGGCGGGCATTTATGTGTGAAAGGCAGAACATGCAACAAGACGTTATTGAAAACGCACCGTCCGTCGGCATCGTGCTCGGCATGTTCTGGGGGCTGATGTGGCGCACCGTCGTCTGGACGCTGGCGTTTCTGGTGCCGCTGGTGATTGTGATGTTCGGGTTGTCGTTTTTTATCGCCGCGAACAGCGCATCGCAGGAAGAGGCGGAGCAAACCGCTGCTGCGATTGGCATGGTCATGGGCTGGCTGGCCGGTATGACGGCGACCTGCACGGCGCTGCGCGCGCTGGTCGGCAAACGCTTCGGCGGCTACCGCCTTGTTCTGGTCAAGGATGCCAGCGCGAAAAGCGCGGATGCGTTTTGATTAGTCCTTCAGGTCTTCCCAAAGCCCTTTGACTTTATCAAAAAATCCCGAAGACTGCGGGTTGGTCTTGTCGTTGGTGTCACCCGCGAATTCCTGCAGCAATTCTTTTTGACGTTTGGTCAGGTTGACGGGCGTTTCGACAGCAACTTCCACAAACATATCACCGCGGTTCGGGCTGCGCAGGACGGTCATGCCCTTGCCTTTCAGGCGGAACTGCTGGCCGGTTTGCGTGCCCGCGGGCACGGCGACTTTCATGCGTTTTCCGTCGATGGTGGGCACTTCGATATTGCCGCCGAGCGCGACGGTGGTGATGGGCACGGGCACGCGGCAGTAAAGGTTCGATGCCTCGCGCTGGAAAAAACGGTGCGGCTTGATGCCGAGGAAGACATACAAATCGCCCGCAGGGCCGCCGCGCAATCCCGCTTCGCCTTCGCCGGCAAGGCGGATGCGCGTGCCGTC
>DQGU01000062.1 GCA_003524565.1 Rhodospirillaceae bacterium | reverse complement strand
TTCCCCGGCCTGCAGGGCGGCCCGCTGGAGCATGTCATCGCCGCCAAGGCGGTTGCCTTTGGCGAAGCGCTGCAGCCGTCTTTCAAAACCTACGCCAAGCAGGTGCTCGATAACGCGCGTGTGCTTGCCGATACGCTGAAAGCGGGCGGGCTGGACATTGTTTCTGGCGGCACGGATTGCCATCTTATCCTCGTCGATTTGCGCCCGAAAAAACTGACGGGCCGCGCGGCGGAGCTGAGCCTTGAGCATGCCCACATGACTTGCAACAAAAACGCCATTCCGTTCGACCCTGAAAAGCCGATGGTCACGTCCGGCATTCGCGTCGGCACGCCCGCCGCGACCACGCGCGGCTTCGGCACGGCCGAATTCAAGCTGGTTGGCGAATACATGGTCGAAGTGCTGGATGGCCTTGCCGCCAACGGGGTGGAGGGCAATGCGAAGGTCGAAGCCGCCGTCGCCGCGCGCGTGGCAGAGCTTTGCACGAAATTCCCGATTTACCCCAATGAATGATTTTTAAACACGAAGCGAGTAGAGACAGATGAAATGCCCGTTTTGCGCGAGTGAGGAAACGCAGGTCAAGGACTCCCGTCCGACCGAAGACAGCGCGGCCATCCGCCGCCGCCGCGAATGTCCGAAATGCGAAGCGCGTTTCACGACCTTCGAGCGTGTGCAGCTGCGCGAACTGGTTGTTCTCAAGGCCGACGGCCGGCGCGAAGCCTTCGACCGCGAAAAGCTTTTGCGCTCGCTCCGCCTGTCGCTGCAAAAACGCCCCGTGGAGAGCGACGCGATTGAACGCGCGGCCAATGACATCGTGCGCCAGCTGGAACAGATGGGCGACAGCGATGTGCCGACCAAATTGATTGGCGAAAAGGCGATGCAAACGCTATCAGGACTTGATCCTATCGCTTATGTCCGCTATGCCTCCGTCTATAAGGATTTCCGCGAAGTGCGCGATTACAGCGATTTCCTTGCCGACCTCGAAAACGTATGCAAAAAAGCCGGAGCCGCCTGATGGCCGAAGAAGAAACAAAAAAACAGCCTTTCCGCGAGCTCAAAGTTACCAAAGTGCCGCCGCGCGCGCCGGAGCGTCCGGTTGCGGGTAAAAACAAAGGCTCGGCCAAGGCGCAAAAAACCGCCGCACGCCTTGCCGCCGTGCAGGTTTTGTACCAGATGCGCATCAACAATCAGGACGCGCAATCGGCGGTGCAGGAATATATCAGCCACCGCAACGGCTTTAACCTCGACGGCGATGTGTTTGTGCCCGCCGAAGAAACGCTTTTGCGCGATATTATCTCCGGCATCCAGACGCGCTGGAGCGATGTTGACGGCATCGTTTCCGCCGCGCTTGCCGCAGGCGGCAAAAGCGAAGTGGAGGCACTGCTGGACGCTATCCTGCGTGCGGGCGCGTATGAGATTCTGGCGCACGGCGATGTCGATACGGGCATCATCATTCACGATTACCTGAACGTCACCGCCGGTTTTTACGACGGGACGGAGCCGAAACTGGTCAACGCCATTCTGGATAAAGTTGCCAAGACGCTGCGCGGCTAAAACAAAAAAGACGCTGCGCGGCTAAACAAAAAAGACGCTGCGCGGTTAAATGCGCGCTGCTCAGGCCTTTTCCGGCGGTTTTCTGAAGCGCCAACAGACAAGCGCAATACCGCAGAAAATGCAAAACGCAAACGCGCCGCAAGCGGTATAGAGAAAACGGTTATCAAGGTGCGGCACGGGCATCTGGTTGATGTGCAGAACCATGTCCATCATCCCGACGATGAAAATACCCGCGAAGGCGGCTGTCCACAAATAAAGCTCCCGCAAATAATCCAGCGTCGCCTTGCGCTGCGGTTCGGCCAGCCAGTAATGGCGGTGCGGGATATTGATAAAACGCGCGGGCAGCTTATGCACCACAGCCGCGAAAATACCGAAAACGCCGAGCATCACGCCCAGCAGGAAAAAATAATAAAGCGCAAAGGTGTCTTTTCCCATCCAGCCGTTGGGCGCGCCGTCCATGTCAAAACGAATGGCGATTTTCTGGGGCAGCAGCGGCAAAAAATGGTCCAGCTGAAAAAACGCGGCGACAAAACAGCCAAGACATATCAAAACGGCGAACAGGCGCATGGGGGTACCCGTGTTGTGAGTGGATTCCTATTTGATTCTCTCGCAATCGGACGGCTGCCGTCAACGCCCTGCGTAAAGAAGGCGCAAAATCAGCGGTATATCCGCAAATGACGGCGGTTTATCCCTTGTGCTGGCGGTGGAAATCCTCGGCGGCGGCGCTGATGTCGAAGGGGGTGATGGTCATCAGCTCTTCGCGCGTTACGTCGGTTTTTTGGGCGACGCGGTCGGCGACGCGCTCCAGCGTTTCTTCGAAAAGATTGGCGACGAAACGGGCGTTGCCGAAGTTGCGGGCGTATTTTCCGGGCGCGTCTTCCATGATTTTTTTCAAAACCGGCCGGCAGCCCTCGGCCAGTTTGTAATATTTATCATTGGCGATTTTGATATAAATCTGCACGAGCTCTTCGGCGCTGAAGTTGTCGAAGTGCAACGTTTCGCGGAAACGCGATTTGAGCCCGGGGTTGAATTCGAGGAAATGTTTCATTTCATCCGGATACCCCGCGGCAATCACCATGAATTTTCCCTTGTGCTTGTTCATCTCCAAAAGCAGGGTGGTAATCGCGTCCATCGATGCGCTGCGCTGGGGGCCGTGAACGCCGACGTGGGCAATCAGCGCATAGGCTTCGTCGATGAATAAAATGCCGCCCATCGCGCGCTTGACGGCGTCTTCGACCTTGGGGCCGGTTGTGCCGATGTATTCGCCCACCAGATTAACGCCCGATACCTCGACAACCTGTCCGCGCGGCAATATCCCCGCATTCGCCAAAAGCGCGCCCAGAAGCTGCGCCACAACGGTTTTCCCCGTGCCGGGGTTGCCCGTGAAAACCAGATGCAGGTTGATATCGGGGTCGCTGGGCAACTGGTTTTGGTCGCGCAGTTTCTCGAGATTGCGGCGGTTGATAAGGCTGCGTACCTGCGCTTTGACGGAATTCAGGCCGATAAGGGCATCCAGTTCGGCCTGTGCCGATGCTCTGCTCATATAGCTTCTTCCTTTGATATGGGTTTTGTTTTTATCGGTAACGGGCGGCAGGGTATTTGTCTCTATGCAGTGCTGCACCCATTCAAGCAGCGGTCTCATGCCGTGCGCGCCATGCGCCACCGCATGTCCCATCCAGCGCGCTGCCAGCGGCAGGTCGCGTTTCATGCAATCGTCGCCGTCCAGAAACGCCTGACCGAAATCCGTCATGGCCTGCACATCGCCTTTTTGTGCGGCGTAGGCGCGCAGCGTCACCTCTTCGCGCACGGGGGCTGAGGTCGTGGCGTTCAAATTTTGCAGTGTCAGCTGGATAAGTATGTCCGGAATATCCTTCTGTATAGCGGGGTTGGGGGCGGCGGGCGCTGGCGGCGGCGGCGCGTGTTCAAGCGGTACGGGTTGCCATGTGGCGCGCCGCCGTGGTGGCGTGGCGTTATCTGCGGGCGGGGGCGGCGCTTCCTCTTCGTCCCGGTCGCCGTACCACCAGCGTGTGAGGTAGAAATGGGCGATGAAGCCGACCGAAATAGCGGCATAGACGTAAAAAGAAAGCCGTATGAACGCACTATCGGGGTTCCGGGCAACCAGATTGCCCAGCACAAAGAAGCCCATAAGTGCCGCAAGGATGACTTTGGATTGCATACCTCTTGATTATCCCGCGCTTTTTAAAGCCGCGCAAGTCCGGCGGCGAGGTCGGCGCGGATATCTTCCGCATCTTCAAGCCCGATATGCAGGCGGAGGGAGAAGCCTTCTTCTTCCCATGCCGTGGCGGTGCGGATGGGTTTGGGCTGTTCGGGGAAGAGCAGGGATTCAAACCCGCCCCAGCTGAAGCCGAGGTTGAAAATCTCCATCCCGTCCAGCATCGCGGCAATTTTTTCGCGGTCGGTCTGGTGCAGGATGATGCCGAAAGTGCCCGAAGAGCCTTTGTAATATTTTTTCCAGTTTTCATGACCGGGGCAGGACGGCAGGGCAGGGTGATGCACGCGTTTCACCTGCGGCTGCGCCGAAAGCCATGTCGCGATATCAAGTGCGTTTTTCTGATGTTGCAGCATGCGCACATTCAGCGTGCGCAGGCCGCGCAGGCCGAGGTAAAGCTCTTCCGAGCCGCCGCAAAGACCGAGCATCAGCGCGGTGCGTTTCACCTGCGGCCATGATTCTTCGTTCGTGGAGACAACGCCGAGCATGCAATCCGAATGGCCGGAGACATATTTCGTGGCCGTCATCATCGATACATCAATCCCGAATTCCAGCGGGCGGAAAAACAGCGGGGTCGCCCAGCTGTTATCGATGGCGGTTTTGATGCCGGCTTTTTTTGCCGCCGCCGTAATGGCGCCAATGTCCTGCACTTCAAAGGTGAGGGAGCCCGGGGCTTCCATGAAAACAAGTTTGGTATTGGGGCGGAACAGTTTTGCAATGTTCGCGCCAATCATCGGCGGGTAGTATTCGACATCGACGCCGAAGCGGCGCAGGATTTCCTCGCACGACTTACGGCTGGGGCCATAGCAGTTATCGGTCATCAGCACATGGTCGCCCGCCTGCGTAAATGCCATCAGAACCGTGACAATGGCAGAGAGGCCGGAGCAGGTGGAAACGCTGCGGTATGCGCCTTCAATGGCCGCGATGGCTTCTTCGAAGGCGGCGCTCGATGGTGTGCCTGCGCGGCCGTAGGAATAGGGCACGTTGGGCACTTTTTCAAAATCGGCGTAGTTTCGAAACACAATGGTGGACATACGGTGCGGCGGCACGTTGACCGCGCCGTGGTATTCATCAGGCTTGGAGCCCGCGTGCGTCAGAAGTGTTTCAAAACTTTTTTTGCTCATGGCGTATAACCTTGTTTTTTGGGAAGGCTTTGGTCGGCGCCCCATTCGCTCCATGACCCGTCATAGATGGCGGCGTCGCTGTGGCCGATTTCATGCAGCGCCAGGGCAACCACGCAAGCGGTGACACCGCTGCCGCAGGTGCAGGCGAGGGGGCGTGACAAATCGGTGCCCTTGGCCGCGAAAATCGCGCGGATTTCGTCTTTTGTGCGCAAAAGCCCCGTTTCATCGTCGATAAGCTCGGCAAACGGTGCGCTGAGCGAGCCGGGCACATGGCCGCTTTGCATGCCGGGGCGCGGCTCCGACATGTCGCCGCTATAGCGGCGGCCGTCGCGGGCGTCGAGCAGTAAAAATTCTTTGCCCTCGATATTCGCCAGAATGTTTTCTTTTAGTTTCAAAAGTGCGGGGCGCAGTTTGGCCGTGAACTGTCCGGCGGGGACATTCGGCATATCGTCGGGCTTGGGCGTCACCGGCAGGCCTGCGGCCACCCATGCGGGCAGGCCGCCGTTTAAAACGCGCACGTTGTCGTGGCCGAACAGGCGGAACATCCACCACGCGCGTGCGGCCGCCATGTGCATGCCGCTGCGGTCATAGACAACCACCGTATCGCCGCTGGAAATGCCAAGGGCGGAAACTTTTTGCGCAAACAGCGCCGCATCCGGCACGGTATGCGCGAGCGGCGCGGCGGGGTCTGCGATGTCATCAATATCAAAATCCTGCGCATCGGCAATGCGCACGGGCAGCGGCGGCAGGCCATAGCTGGCGTCGATGATTTTGGTCGTCGGCGCGGTGACAATTTTCTGGAGTTCCGATGCGGAGATTAAAGCGGGGATGCTCATATCAGGCTGCCTTTGCCAGCCAGCGCTGGCGAATGGTGTTGTGGTTTCGCGCGAACCAGTGCATCAGCACGGCGGCGGGGGCATTCATAATTTCACCGCGGTCGAGCATGGCGAAAACGTCTGACGCGGGCAGCAGGTGGGTTTTAATCTCCTCGCCTTCATCTTCCAGTCCGTGAAAACCGCTTTCGGCGGCGGCGGAAATGCGGCCGATATAAAGATGGAATTCTTCGGCAAGGCAGCCCGCGCTTGTGTAGCATTTGGCGACGAATTCAAGGTCGCCGATTTCCGCGCCGGTTTCTTCAAGCGCTTCGCGGCGCGCGGCGTCTTCGACGCTCTCGCCCTCGTCAACGGCGCCCGCGGCGACTTCGTACAAAAAGGGGTTTTCGCAGCCCGCCATCATCGCACCCCGACGGAATTGCTGGTTCAGCAAAATG
>DQGU01000167.1 GCA_003524565.1 Rhodospirillaceae bacterium | reverse complement strand
TCGTCATAATGTTCTTTTTACATTATTATTGGGCAAAGGGCACGGTTTTCGGCGCCCCGCCATTTGCTTTGTTTATACATGAACCCGCCCTCTCCCAAAACCCCGTCCGAAGTGTTTTTGATTGCCGCGAACCTGCTGCCGCTGGCAGGGGCGCTGTTTTGGGGGTGGAAGGTTTTCGACATCATGTTTGTCTATTGGCTGGAGAATGTGATTATCGGCATTTTCCACGCGGCGAAAATGAGCCTGCTGCTCGTGCGTAAAAAACTCTATGCAGGTTTTTTCATAGTCGTCTTTTTCATTTTCCACTACGGCATGTTCTGCATGGGGCACGGGGTTTTTCTGGTCGTACTTTTCGGGCTGCAGCTGAAAACAGGCCAAACGGCCGAATGGGCACAGGTGCATGATTTGCTGTCGGGGCTGATATCCGACCCGCTTTTTCTGCTGGCCATCGGCGGCCTTGTCGGCAGCCATGCGTTTTCGTTTTTTGATAATTTCATCCGCAAAAAAGAAATCGACAGGACCAATCCGGCCCTGATGCTGATGGGGCCTTATGGCCGTATTGTTGTTTTGCATCTGGTGATTATTCTGGGCGGCGGAGTCGCGCTTGTGCTGGGCCAGCCCGTATGGGCTCTGGCGATGCTGACGGTGCTTAAAACTTTCAGCGACCTGCAAGCGCACCGGCGCAGCCACCAAAAACTGGCAGAAAAGCAATAAAAATACCCAAAACAGTCTATGGCTATGCCCGCGGCGCGGGCGTATGATAGGCCTACACCTTCTGTCACCCTTTTTGTTCAAAGGAGATATTCATGTGCAAAGATAAATACAGCGGCAAAGGCAAATGCTGCCACGCTTTCGACAAAGCCAACAACCCGCCGCCGGCAACGCCGCCCGCCCCGCCCGCAAACGACCAAAAGCCCGCGGATGCGCCCAAGAAAAAATGCTGCGGCGGCTCTTGCCACCCCAAAAAATAATCGCGTCGCAAGACACACGAAAAAGCCCCGGTTTTATCCGGGGCTTTTTTGTTTTTGGATTAAGGCGCTTTGGGCTTGCCCAGTTTGCGGCGGATGAAATCCATCGCCGGCGTAAACGAATTTTTATTAATCGTATGGCCAAGGCCGGGGATGACTTTATCCTCCACCGGCAATTTGGCTTTTTGCAGCCGCTTGAGACTGTCATCATAGTGCAGGCTGACCTGCGATACCGCATCATTAACGGCGTTATCAAAGGCTTTTTTAAGCTTGCCCTTCGGGGGCTTCGGCGGTGCAGGCTCCACCTTCATTTTTCCGGCGTAGAAAAAATCATCCTTCTCGCCCATCACAAACAACGTCTCCGGCCGTGACTTGGGGCTGATAATCGGAAATACGGGACCCGAATGGTTGACAACGCCCGCAGGCGCAACGGGGCGCCTTGTCCCCATCTGCACCGCAATCGCGCCGCCCAGCGAAAAGCCGAACAGCATCAACTGGTCACCGCCAAGGCCGCGCTTTTGCAGCTGCGCATCGGCGAAAACATTCAACTGGTCAACCACGGGCACGCGGTTGAAAAAATGGCTGAGCACCAGCTTGGCATTCTCGCCCGCGTTCTTGCTGAGCTTGTGCCATGTATAAAGGTCATCGGCGCCGCGCGCGCCGTTTTTGCGGATGTGTTCTTTGCTCGCCCCCAGCGGCACGGGCGCCTTCACAATCAAAATATCCGTATTGGGACGTTCATCGCGGATTTGCTTGGCCAGCTTGTCGAACATCACGGGGTGATTGGCATGGCCGGGCAGAATAATCACGAGGGCATCGGCCTTGCCCGAAGCGCAAGGGTATTCGACAAAATCAAAGCCGTTTTCGTGCTTCATCGGTCGCCTGTCTTTGTGAACCTGCGTCCTCTATTATCCCGCCAAGGATAAGACATGCTAGGCGAGCGCCCGCCCCTTGTAAACCGCGAAAATGAACAGCGGTTCAGGCACGAAAAAACCTTTAGAACTGGTCGTTCGCAATTTGACACGCCGCAGCATTGCCGCCCATCACCGGCGCGCTGAGGCCGTAAACCTGCGGCAGAAGCGCATCGGCAAAAAACCGCGCGGTAACAAGGCGCGTGTTCATGAACAGCGCATCATCACCGCCTTCGAACAGCGCGTTATGCGCGGCCAGCGCAAGGCGCGCCATCATATACCCGCCCGCGACCAGCGCGAATTGGCGCTGATAGCTGACAGCGCCTGCGGCAACCGCTTCTGTATTTGCTTTCACATTCGCGAGCATCCAGTCGGTGGTTTTGCGCAGTTCATCCAGCGCGCGCGCAACACCGTTTTTAACGGCATCCATATCGTCGCTGGGCTTTTCATTCAGCAGCGGCAGGAAGGCCGCGATTTCATCCATAAATTTTTTCGCCTCCGCCCCGCCGTCACGCAGCAGCTTGCGGAACACAAGGTCATTGGCCTGAATGCCGTTGGTGCCCTCGTAAATCGGCAGGATGCGCGCATCGCGGTAATACTGCGCTGCGCCGGTTTCTTCGATAAAACCCATGCCGCCATGAATTTGCACGCCCGCCGATGTGGTTTCGAGCGCAAGGTCGGTTGACCAGGCCTTGACCAGCGGGGTCATCAAATCGGCGCGCAGCTCGGCTGCCGCGCGCACCTCCGGCGTTTCGCCGTGGCGCATCAGGTCCAGCTGCCCGCCCGCATAATAGGCCAGCGCACGCGAGGCTTCGGTATTGGCCTTCATGGTCAGCAGCATGCGGCGCACGTCCGCATGTTCGATAATCGCGACACGCTTGCCGGATTTATCACCCATGCGGGCGCATTGCACACGCTCGCGGGCGTAAGACAGCGCGTGCTGATATGCACGCTCCGACAGCGCAACGCCCTGCAGACCGACGGAAATGCGGGCGTTGTTCATCATCGTGAACATATTGCGAAGACCTTTGCCTTCTTCGCCCACCAGATAGGCGATGGCGCCGTCTTTTTCGCCATATTGCATGACACAGGTGGGGGAGCCGTGAATGCCCAGTTTATGTTCCAGCGACACCGCCTGCACATCGTTGCGCGCGCCGAGGCTGCCATCCGCATTCACAAGAAACTTCGGCACGATGAAAAGACCAAGGCCGTCGTTCCCCTCCGGCAGGCCGTCGATACGCGCCAGTACCAGATGGATGATATTATCGGTGAAATCATGTTCACCGAAGGTGATGAAGATTTTCTGCCCCTTCATCAAATAATGGTCGCCGGCTTTTGTCGCCACAGTGCGAATGGCGGCAAGGTCGGTGCCGGCCTGCGGCTCCGTCAGGTTCATGGTGCCCGTCCAC
>DQGU01000043.1 GCA_003524565.1 Rhodospirillaceae bacterium | reverse complement strand
CGCCGCCCTCACCGGCTGTGGCTCCGCCCCCAAAGAGACCCCCAAAGCCGCCGCCCCGGCCGGCGAAACCGCCCCCGCCACCCCCCCCGAAGCCCCCCACCCCCCCCCCCCCCCCCCCCCCCCCACCCCCCCCCCCTGGGGGGACCACCCGCCGCAGGGCTGGATGAAACGCCTGTGCAGCCCAAACCCCCGAAACCGCCCAAGGCAGGGGGTGCGCCATGAAAAAGCCCGGAAACGGCATGCTGCCGCAAAAACGCCTGCAAGACGATTTCAACCGCGCGCGCAAATCTGCCAATGATAACGCAGCGGCAAATGACGAATATTTGCCGCGTTGGGATTTGGCCGCGCTTTATAAATCGCCCGACGCGCCGGAGCTGAAATCCGACCTCGCGCAAATCGACAAGCTTTGCGATGAATTTGTCGAGGCGTACGAAGGCACGCTGGAATGGCTTTCGGGCAGCGACCTTGGCAAGGCGCTTGGCGTTTATGAACAGATTGAGGCGCTGCGGCATAAAGTCAGCTGCTACATCACGCTCATGGAATCGGACGATGTCGCCAACTTCGCGCGGCTCGGCGATTTGAACAAATGGTTTCAGGAAAATGGCGGAAAAATAGGCTTTTTCGAAGCCGAACTTGCCACGATGAAAGAGCAAACACTGATGCCCAAGCTCTCCGCGCCCGAGCTTGCAGCCTATGCGCCGTGGCTGGCCGCGCTGCGCGCGCGCGAAGGGCAATCGCTGCCCGATGGTATCGGTGGCCTCTCCGCTGATTTCGCGACCACCAGCCGCGAAGGCTGGGGGCGTTTTTATCACGAAACGATAAACGCGCTCCGTGTCGAATGGCAGGGCGAAAAATTATCGCTCGACGACATGGCGGAACATCTATCGACGATGACGCTGGACGAGCGCAAGGAAGGCCGCGCCGCAATGGCCGCCGCGCTCAAGGCGCAAAGCGCGCGCATCGCCCTTTGCTATAACGCCATGATACGCGACGACCTTATCGACAACGAGCTTGCTGGTGTCACGCGTCCCGATGCCCCCGTCAACCGCGCCAACCGCGCCAGCGACGAAACGGTCGATACGATGTTCGATACGATTAAATCGTCGTACGCGCGTCTGTCACACCGTTTTTATGAATGGAAAGCGCAGCAGCACGGGCAGGAAGTCATGCCGCGCGCGCAGGTGGGTATGAAGCTGCCGGGGCTGGAAGACGCCAGCCATGAGTATTCGTTTGGCGAGGCAAAACGCCTTGTCATGAGGGCTTTTCGCAAATTCTCCCCCAAATTCGCGCGGCTGGCAGAAAAAGTTTTCAGCGCGGGGCATATCGATGCGGAACCGCGCGAAGGAAAAGATACCGGCGCCTTTGCCCTGCCCGCCGGCCCCGGCGATGTACCTTATGTGATGCTGAGCTTTACCGGCAGCGCTAGCGATGTCGCGGCGACACTGGGGCATGAGCTGGGTCATGCAGTGCATCAACAGCTGGCCGAAAAAGCCTGCGGTTTTTTTATGTCCGACGTGCCGACGCCGGTTGCCGAAACCGCCAGCATTTTTGCCGAGATGCTTGTGTTCGAAGAACTGCTCAAGACTGAAAAAGACCCGGCGGTGCGTAAAAAACTGCTGGTTGACCGGCTTGAAAACATGCTGGGCAACGGGCTTCAGCAGCTGGCCTATTACGATTTCGAAAAGCGTGTGCATGACGCGCGCCGCGAAGGCGAGCTGGACGCCGAAGCCATTTCCGACATCTGGGTCGAAACCCAGCGCGAATATTACGGGCCGAGTGTCGAGACGGATGATTACGACCGTTACTACTGGATGACGGTGCCGCATTTCTTCGATACGCCGTTCTATGTCTATTCCTATGCCTTCGCGCAGCAGGTGGTGAGCGGGCTTTACCGCTCCTACAAAGCCGCCGAGGCGGAAGGGGCGGATGCACGCGCTGAATTTATCGAAAATTATATCGGGCTGCTCGAATCCGGCCTGACCAAAAATCTGTATGAAATGTTCCAGCCCTTTGACCTTGACCCCGAAAGCCGCGAATTCTGGGAAAACGGGCTGTCACTGGCCGCGCAATATCTGGACGAGTTGACGGCGCTGGATACCGCTGCCCCTGCTGCCCGCCCGAAAGGTGCAAAAGCCCCCCGCGCGGGCAAAAAATAAGCCGGAAAAGACCGTTTACACGGCGGCGATTACAGAATCCTCTCGACTTTTTTTCTCCGCGCTATCATCTTTGCAGCATGGGTAAAGAACAAGGCGGCAAAAATCCATCAGGCAAATCCGCGGGCGGTAAAAAACCGCGCGCGCGTAAATCCGCCCCCCGTGCGGACAAGCCTGCCGCACCCGCAGCCAAAGACAGCGAGAAAAGCACCGTCGGCGGACGCATCAAACGTTATGCCCGCGTTTCCACCACTATGACAGGGCTGGCGGCGCGGCTGGCGGGGCAAAAATACCTCGGCCTTGATATCGACAAGCCGCAGCATGCGAAACAGCTGATGGAAAGCCTTGGCAACCTCAAAGGCCCGCTGCTGAAAGTCGCGCAGCTTCTGGCGACCATTCCGAACGCCCTGCCCAAAGAATACGCGGCGGAGCTGCAAAAATTGCAATCTCAGGCGCCGCCGATGGGCTGGCTGTTCGTGCGCCGGCGCATGGCGGCGGAATTGGGCCGTGATTGGGAATCCAAATTCAAGAATTTTGAAAAAGACGCGGCGGCCGCGGCATCGCTTGGCCAAGTACACCGCGCCGAAACGCATGACGGGCGCACGGTGGCCTGCAAGCTGCAATACCCCGACATGGCCGCGGCGGTCGAGGCCGACCTCGGCCAGTTAAAACTCGTCATGGGCGTGTTTGAAAAATACGACCAGTCCGTGGTGACCGACGATATTCAAAAAGAAATCGCCGCGCGTCTGCATGAAGAACTGGACTATGCGCTGGAGGCGCGCCACGCCGCGCTTTATGCGCGTATGCTGAAAGACGAGTCGGGCGTGCATGTGCCCGCCGTGGTGCCGGAGCTTTCCTCCGCCCGCCTGATAACAACGACGTGGCTGGAGGGTAAATCCATCCTCGATTTCGTTGATGCCAAGGCGGATGTGCGCAACCGCATCGCCTATAACCTGTTCCGTACATGGTATGTGCCGCTGTATTTTTACGGCACTATCCATGGTGACCCGCATCTGGGCAATTACACGGTGCAAAAAGATCAGAGCATCAACTTGCTCGATTTCGGCTGTGTGCGTATTTTTCCGCCGCGCTTTGTCGAGGGGGTTATCACGCTTTACCACGCGCTGCAGCGCGAAGACCGCGATATGGCAGTGGCCGCCTACGAATGCTGGGGTTTTTCCGGCCTCACGCAGGAAACCATCGATGTTCTTAACATGTGGGCGGGGTTTCTTTATGGCCCCGTGCTGGACGACCGCGTGCGCCCCATCGGCGTTGTCGAAAAAGGCGTTTATGGCCGCGATGTCGCATCAAAAGTTCACCGTGAACTGAAGCGCATCGGCGGCGTGCGTGTGCCGCGTGAATTTGTGTTTATGGACCGCGCGGCGCTGGGGCTTGGTTCTGTCTTTCTGCATTTGAAGGCGGAAATTAACTGGCACAACCTGTTTCATGAACTGGTTGCTGATTTCAACGTGGGCAAGCTGGAAAAACGTCAGGCAGAAATGCTCTCCGCCTTCGACCTCAAGGCGCCCGTTTAAGGGGGCGCACGGCCGCGCGCGCGGCAGGTGCTTTTTCAGGCAGGTCGAGACCGAAAAGAATCTGTTCACGGTTGAACGCAAATTCGCGCTGCGCCAGTTCATTCGCCACGCGCTGCCAGCCGGGGCCTTCCAGCGGCGTTTTGTTAACCTCGATGAAGGTATCGCCATTTTGCATGTCGCCCAGTGCGGCGCGCAAATAACCGCGCAGAACGGGTGCTCCCCATTTGAAGATTTCCCAGCTATGTGTTTCAAGCACAACCTGCGCCAGCATGCGATAAGGCGTGTCGTCGCCTGTCTTGCGGGCAAGCGCGTCCTGAAACGGCGTGAAGGCATCTTGCACGTTTTTCACGATTTGGTCGTTGGGGGTATAGGCGATGGTGATGCGCGCTGCAACCTCCGCCGTTTGCTGCGCCGTCATGGCAGACAGCGGCAGTTTCGGCGCAAGTTCGATGATTTTGTCCAGAACAAAACTGGTGAAATGTTCCGCATGGCGCGCGCCGTGCAGCGAAATCAGCCGCTGCGCGCGGCGCAGGCGCAGCCCTTCGATGTTTTCCATGCCCGCGCTGCCGAAATGTTGCAGCTGGCGGAGCGCGGCATAGGCATCTGCCGTGCATTCATGCAGGGTGCGGCTGAGTTTGCCCGGCTGGCCGTATTGTGTGACGATATGGCCGATTTCATGGTCGATAACAAAACTCAGCGCCTGTTTCTGGCTGGCGCCCGTACCCAAAAGCGCGATGGCATCCGCGCCGGTGTAAAGCACGATGAAATAATCGTTCTGAGGGCCTTTGAAGACCATCGAGTTTTTTTGTGCGCCGTATTTTTCAATCTGGTTGTTCAGCGATACGCGCAGCGAGGGGTTGTTTTGCATCAGGCTGTCGAAGCTGGCGTCGGCCGTCGCATGGCCGCGGATGTATTCTTTTTTGAAACTATCGACAAAATACAGCTTGTCCGCCAGATGCGGGAAATCCGCGCGGATTTCCGCAGCGGTGGCGCTGAAATCGAAATTGTCGTTGGCTGTTTTCAAAAAAGTCTTTCCGGTCAGGCTTTGCAGATTGAAAGAGGGTTTATTATACATAACAAATATACATCTGCCACCCTTTTGTCATAGATGAGGCAAACCGTTTCTAACATACTGATTTACCGTGTAAAATCCAGCCAAAAAAGCCCCCGCGCGGTTGAGTTTGCCAAGGTTTTGCGGCATGCTGGAAACCTCTTCGGCGATTCACCGAAGCCGTGCCCGCGGCCTTGCGCTGCGGCGGCCACCTTCGGCACAGGCGCCGCCTTGTTCTTGCGAAATTCCGTTGCGGCACCTCGCCGCGCATCTGGGGGGACTGTCTTATGAAACTCGCCATCGGCAAAGAAACCGCCGCCGCCGAAAAACGCGTCGCCGCCTCGCCGGAGACGGTGCGCAAACTTACCGCGCTTGGCTTTGATGTCTGTGTGGAGCGTGGCGCGGGGCTGACCGCCGCCGTCACTGACGATATGTTCGCACAGGCTGGCGCAAAAATTGCCGAGGGCAGCGATGTTTACAAAGACGCCGATGTGGTGCTGCGTGTGCGCAACCCCCTCGCATCTGAAATTTCTGCCATGAAAAGTGGTGCGCTCTTGCTGGCGCAGCTGGCGCCGTATCAGGAAAAAGACACGCTGAAGGCGCTGGCCGCGCAGGGCGTGACCGCTTTTGCGATGGAATTCGTGCCGCGTATTACGCGCGCGCAGACCATGGACGTTTTGTCATCGCAGGCCAACCTTGCGGGCTACCGCGCGGTGCTGGAAGCGGCTGCCGCCTTTGGCCGCGCTTTTCCCATGATGATGACGGCGGCGGGCACTGTCCCCCCTGCGAAAGTATTCGTGATGGGCGCAGGCGTTGCCGGTCTTCAGGCGATTGCTACCGCGCGCCGCTTGGGTGCGACTGTATCTGCCACCGACGTGCGCCCCGCCGCGAAAGAGCAGGTACAGAGCCTTGGCGCGTCTTTCGTGATGGTCGAAAACGAAGAAACCAAAGCGGCAGAAACCTCCGGCGGCTATGCCAAGGAAATGAGCGACGATTACAAACGCCAGCAGGCGGAGCTGATTGCCGAAACGATTAAAAAGCAGGACGTGGTTATCACGACGGCGCTTATCCCCGGCCGCCCCGCACCGAAACTGGTGACCGAAGAAATGGTGCGCAGCATGAAACCCGGCGCCGTCATCGTTGACCTTGCGGTTGAGCAAGGCGGTAACTGCGCGCTGTCGAAAGCGGGGGAGATTGTGGATGTGAACGGCGTCACCATCGTCGGCCACCTGAACCTGCCGAGCCGCATTGCGGTCGATGCCTCCGCGCTTTATGCGCGCAACCTGCTCAATTTCCTGACGCCGCTGGTCGATAAAGAAACCAAGGCGCTGAAGCTGAACCGCGAGGACGACATCGTAAAAGCGTCGATGGTCACAGACGGCGGGCAGATTGTGCATCCGCAGCTGCAGGGCTGATACCAACAAGGTTAACCCCCATACGGGAGAGAAAACATGGACTCACATAAACTTGCCGAACAGGCCGCAGGCGTTGCAACGGGCGCCAGCCAGCTTTCGCAGCAGGCGCAGGACCTCGCGCTCAGCATCAGCCAGTACGCCGCGCCCGAAGCGGCCGGCATGCCGTTTTTTGTGGTCGGGTTGACGGTTTTCGTCCTCGCCTGCTTTGTCGGTTATTACGTCGTCTGGCGCGTGACGCCGGCGCTGCACTCCCCCCTGATGGCGGTCACCAACGCGATTTCGTCGGTGATTATCGTGGGCGCGCTGATTGCGGCGGGGCCGGAAGACTGGAACTTTTCCAAACTGCTCGGCTTTCTGGCGGTGGTGCTGGCCTCCGTCAATATCTTCGGCGGATTTATCGTGACGCACCGCATGCTGCAAATGTTCTCCAAGAAAAAGAAACAAGGGGCCTAATCCATGGCGATGACTTTATCTCTTCTGGCCTATCTGGTTTCTTCTGTTTGCTGCATCATGGCGCTGCGCGGTCTTTCGGGGCCGAATACGGCCAAGGGCGGGCTGATGTTCGGCATCGCCGGCATGGCGCTTGCGGTTGTGACCACGCTGATGCTGCCGGGTGTTTCGTCCTACGGCACGATTATTCTGGGCGTGGCGGTGGGCGGCGGTATCGGCGCGCTGATTGCCAAAAAAATCGAAATGACAGCCTTGCCGCAGCTGGTCGCGGCGTTCCACAGCCTTGTGGGTCTGGCGGCGGTTTTCATCGCGGCCGCGGCGTTTCATAACCCCGAAGCCTATAACATCGGCACGCGCGGCGAGATTCACATCGGCAGCCTGATTGAAATGGCGCTGGGCGTTGCCATCGGCGCGATTACTTTTACCGGCTCTATCATCGCCTTTGGCAAGTTGCAGGGCATCGTCACGGGCAAGCCCGTGGTGTTCAAAGGCCAGCACATGCTGAACGCGGCGCTGGGTGGTGTACTGCTGCTCTTGCTGGTTCTTTTGTGCGTTACTGAATCGCCGCTGGTGTTCTGGGCGATTGTGTTTTTGTCCTTCTTGCTCGGCATCCTGATGATTATCCCGATTGGCGGGGCGGATATGCCGGTGATTGTTTCCATGCTTAACAGCTATTCCGGCTGGGCGGCGGCGGGTATCGGCTTTACGCTGCAAAACAACCTGCTGATTATCGTGGGCGCGCTGGTGGGCGCTTCGGGCGCCATCCTCAGCTATATCATGTGCAAGGGCATGAACCGCTCTTTCTTCAACGTCATTCTGGGCGGCTTTGGCGGCGAACTGGCGGGTGCGGCCGCGGCGTCCACGGCCAGCGACAAACCGGTCAAAATCGGCTCCGCCGAAGATGCGGCGTTTATCATGAAAAACGCCTCCAGCGTTATCATTGTGCCGGGCTACGGCATGGCGGTGGCGCAGGCGCAGCATGCGCTGCGTGAAATGGCCGACCAGCTGAAAAAAGAAGGCGTCAAGGTGCGCTACGCCATCCACCCCGTCGCGGGGCGTATGCCCGGTCACATGAACGTACTGCTGGCCGAAGCGAACGTGCCCTACGAAGACGTGCTGGAGCTGGAGGAAATCAACCGCGATTTCAGCCAGACCGACGTGGCCTTTGTTATCGGCGCGAACGACATCACCAACCCGGCCGCGAAAAAAGACCCGGCTTCGCCGATTTACGGTATGCCGATTCTCGATGTTGAATCGGCGGGGACGGTTTTGTTCGTCAAACGCTCCCTCGGCTCCGGCTATGCGGGGATTGATAACGAGCTGTTCTTCTACGACAACACCATGATGCTGCTCGGCGATGCCAAGGCGATGTGCGAAGGTATCATTCGGGCGATGGAGCACTAACCATAATGCAATCAACAAAAAACGGCGGTATCTGTGGATGCCGCCGTTTTTGTTTGTGTGCGCCGCAACACCAAACCCCTTCTGTTGCAACGCAAAACGGGCGATGCCTGAACCGCTGCGGCAGGGTTTTAGTGGGTAGCAATCCGCCCATTTCCCGCTATACTCTTGGTACATCTTCAACGCCGCAGTTTTCCGAGGGAAGAGACAGCCGAGCATGGAGTATCTGGCCAGATTTTTCGAACCAGACACATGGCAGGAAGCATCTTTTACCAACCGTCAGGGTAAGACGATACGCTTTGGCCATGCGACGCCCGAAGGCGCCGTCAAAGGCACCGTCGTGATGACGACGGGATATGCCGATTTCATTGAATCCTATTTCGAAACCATTCACGCATATCTCGACCGTGGTTATCAGGTTTATATGATGGACTGGGCGGGGCATGGCGGCTCTGAAAAAGTCAAAGCGGCGGGGCTGAAGCCCGATGCGCCCAAAAAACCCGCCATCCTCGACGACCATATTGCCGACCTTTGGCAATTCCGTACGCAGGTGGTGAAACCGGCGGCGGACAAGCCCGTATTTCTCAGCACCCATTCGATGGGCGGGCAGGTCGCGTTGCATACGCTCAAAAACCATCCGGAGGGGTTTGACGGCGCTATTCTCGCGACGCCGCTGGTGGATGTGAAGGTGAAGGGCTTGCAAAAAGCCTTCCTTGCCGCCGCCATGCGCGCAGCTGTTAAACTCGGGTTTGGCGAAAAGGTTCTGGAAGGCGGTCGCCAGAAGGCCGTGCGCAAAATTACCCGTGCGCGGCGGGAGCGTAAAAAAGACAACCCCGTGCGCATGGGGCTGCACAAAGCCTTCATGCTGCGCGCCCGCGATTTGCGCGCCGAAGACCCGACGATTGCCTATGCGGATAATATTTACCGCGCCACCGCCGCACTGAATGCACCAGGGGTGCTGGAAACTATTAAAACGCCTGTGCTGCTGGGCATTGCCGGGCGTGACAACATGATAGACAACGATACCATCCGCCGCGCCGCTGTGCGTATGCCACAGGCAAAGGTGTGCGATTTGCCGGAGGCGAGCCACGCTTTCTGGCTGGAACGTGACGACCTGCGTAAAAACTGGTGGGACGCAATTGACGGTTTTCTTGCCGCCTGCCATGCGGATTTTGACCGCAAACGCCAGCCGGTCAACGATAACCAAGCGGCGCAGAACGCGCCCAGAAACGCTGCGAAAGGGCCGCGTGCATGACGGAAAAACCCGTACATCCTTTCAGCGAGCCGGACGGCTTCAAATGGGGCAGCTTCACCAATGCCAAGGGCGCAGATATTCGCTATGGCAGCCTGAAGGCGGATGGTGAAAGCAAGGGCACCGTTGTGATGCTGCCGGGCTTCCGCGAAAGCATCGAAAAATATTTTGAAGCGGCGCGCGATATGAAAGAACGCGGCTTCGACGTCTGGCTGATGGACTGGCGCGGCCAAGGCGGGTCGGAGCGTTATTTGCAGGGCAGCCCGCAAAAAATGCACCACGAAGGATACGACGAGCAAATTGAAACCCTGCACCAGTTCACGCAGAACGTGGTGGACAAGGCGCCGTCGGGCCCGATGTTCATGATGGCGCATTCGATGGGGGCGCATATCGGCCTGCGCTATCTGAAAGAGCATGAGGGCATCTTTGACAGCGCCATCCTCAGCGCGCCGATGCTGGATATCAATACGGGCACGCTGCCCAAACCGCTTGCGCGCCAGATGGCAAAATTTGCCAAGGCCGGAAACTATCTTGATAAATACATTCCAGGCGGCAGCGACTGGAGCGAAGAGAAAAACACCTTCAAAGACAACAATAAAACCGGCGATGAAGCGCGCTTTAACGCCGCGCTGGATATCCTCAAGGCAAAGCCCGATTTGAAAACGGGCGACCCGACCTACGGCTGGGTCTATCATACCTTCCAGTCCATTGACATCCTCGGACAGGAAGATTATTTGAAGGGCATAAAGACGCCCGTGCTGATGCAAATATCGGGGCATGAAAACGTAGTGGACCGTCCGGCGCAAGAGCGTGCGGCAGGTCTGCTGCCGAATTGCCGCCGCGTGGATATCGCAGATGCGCAGCATGAAGTCTGGCACGAAAAAGATGCGCTCAGAAACGCATGGCTGGCAGAGGTTGATAGTTTCATGGCATCGCGTTTGCCGCCGCCGGGTCTTGCGCCAAAAAAGCCTGACCCGTCAGCGCCGCGTCCGCCGAAAGCTTAAAAGGATGTGCTGACGGCGAAGCGCCGGACGTATGAATATAAGAACACAGGAATTGAATACGATTATGACTGAAGATAGGCCTTACCAACGTCTGAGCGACCTTATCCTCGAAGCGCTGACGCTTTCGCTGGAACAAAAAGACGTCGTGATTTCCGACATTCTCAGCCGTGCGCTTGAAATGTCCATCACCCGCAATGCGGGCGGGCGCGATTTTATCGAACGCCGTGACTTGTCGCAGGACGTGGAGAGCGCGCTTGAAA
>DQGU01000199.1:1584-10090 GCA_003524565.1 Rhodospirillaceae bacterium | reverse complement strand
TTTTTTTACCAACCAGCCCGGCGTCAAAATCCCCGATTACCTGAAAGAACGGTATCCTGAGGAAATGACCATCGTTCTCCAGCACCAGTTTTACGATCTTGAAGTCGACGCCGAAAAATTCAGCGTCATGCTCAGCTTCAACAACGTGCCGGAGCGTTTGACCATTCCGCTGTCCGCCATCACGATTTTTGCCGACCCGTCCGTCAACTTCGCGCTGCAATTCCAGCCCTTGAGCGAGGAAGACGACGAAGACATCCGCTTCGATGCCGAAGAGCTCGACCTCGACAAGGATGACAAGCAAAAGAAAAAAGGCGAAGTCGTATCCCTCGACAGCTTCCGCAAGAAAGATAAAGACAAGGACAAGTAATCTTGTCCTCCGCTTCTGCACCCGCTGTTTCTGCCCCGGCTATCTCTGTCCGCGCACTGGTCAAGGAATATAAATCCGTTCGTGCCGTCGATGGTATTACGTTCGATGTGATGCCGGGCGGGGTGACCGCGCTTCTGGGCGGCAACGGCGCGGGGAAAACAACCACGATTGCGATGCTTTTGGGCGCCCTGTTGCCGACGTCGGGCAGCGTGCACATGCTCGGCCACGACATGGCGCGCGACCGTTTCCGCGCTTTGCAGCGCATGAATTTTTCGTCCCCCTATGTGGATTTGCCCAAAAAGCTGACGGTGCGCGAGAACTTGCGCATTTATGGCCGCCTGTACGGTGTGCCCGCGCTGGAAAAGCGCATCGCGCAGCTGGCAGAAGAACTCGACCTTGGTGAATTCATCGACCGCGGGCTGGGCAAGTTGTCGGCAGGGCAGCAGACGCGCGCATCGCTGGCGAAATCTTTGGTGAACGCGCCGGAGCTTTTGCTGCTCGACGAGCCCACGGCATCGCTAGACCCCGACACGGCCGACCGCATCCGCGCCTATTTGCAGGATTACTGCAAGCGCACGGGCATGACGATTTTGCTCGCGTCCCACAACATGAAAGAGGTCGAGCGTCTTTGCGACAACGTGCTGATGATGAAACGCGGACGCATTGTTGACCGCGGCAATCCGGCGGAGCTGGTCGCACGTTACGGCCGCAAGGACATGGAAGAAGTATTCCTTGATGTCGCGCGCGGCACATCGGCGGCGGCACCCGCGCCGCATCACCCCGACCCTGAATCGCCGGAAGGGGAAGCCGCATGATGCCCCAAGGTTCGCTTTCCCGCATCTACGCCGTCTGGCTGCGCCATTTTTATATCCTGAGCCGCAGCGCGCCGCGCCTGCTTGAAATCATGTACTGGCCATCGGTGCAGATGGTGCTGTGGGGTTTTGTCAGCCGCTTTTTCGCCGCGCGCGGCGGGGCGGATATGGCGACGCTCGATGTCGCACTCGGCACGCTGCTGGGTGCGGTCATGCTGTGGGATATTCTGTTCCGCACGCAGGTCGGCCTGTCGATTGCCTATCTGGAAGAAATCTGGGCGCGCAACATGGGGCATTTGTTTGTCAGCCCCCTGCGTCCGGGCGAATGGATGTGCGCGATTATGCTGGTGAGCCTGTGCCGTGCGCTGGTGGGCGCTATCCCCGCCGCGCTTCTGGCCGTGCCGTTTTACGGTTTTTCGGTTTTCGACATGGGGCTGCCGCTGCTCCTGTTCTTTTTCAATCTGGTTTTTATGGGCTGGTGGCTGGGGCTTTTGATTACGGCGATGCTGGTCAAGGCGGGGCCGGGCGCGGAAAGTCTGGCGTGGATGACGACCTTCGCCCTCGCGCCCTTCTGCGCGGTTTATTACACGCCGGACGTGCTGCCGCTCTGGATGCAGCAGGTGGGGCAGGCCTTTCCGGCGCTGCATGTATTCGAAGGGCTGCGGGCGCTCACCATGCGCGGCGAATTCATTCCACATTATATGTGGACGGCTTTCGGCCTGAACCTCGTCTATATGGCGATTGGTGCGGCGGTTCTGGGCTGGGCGTTCAACGATGCCCGCCGCCACGGCACGCTTTTGCAGGCTGGCGAATAACGCACCCGCGTTAATATTTTCCGTAATCGTGAAACAATTTGACGTATTTGTGTTTTGCGTAAAACAATGCTATCCATTTGGGACGCAAAAAAGACAAAAAAGACTCACACCCAGAGCATCCGAGGAGAACGCAGATGGAATTCAAGGATTCGGGCCTCCCCCAGAACAAGCTGGTGGAAGACGCCTTCAACTACAGCAAGACGAACGCGCTTGCCGGTGAAAAAGAAGCCCTCAAAAATGTCCAGCAGCAGGTCGGCATGATTTTCGACCAGCAGAAAATGGAACTGGACATGCTGAAGCAGGGCGGCGCGATGAGCGAAGCTGAATACGAGGAAGAGAAAAAGAACCTCGAAAAGCAGCGCCAGATGCAGATGAGCGCCCTCGGCCCCATGATTCAAAAAGGCCTGCTTGAAATGTTCACGACCAAGCGTGCAGGCCCTGCGCGCGAATTGCACCAGAATTCCGACGGCGCATCGCCCGAAGTTCTGGCGGCGGTCATGCTGGTGGATTGCGTACGCTCCCCCATCGACTACGAAAACATCGAAAAGAAATTCGGCGGCACCGTTGCCGGTCTGGTCGCGGAAGTCGCCCACATCGACGCCTACCCGACCGAACGCAGCGAGAACCTGAAAAAAGCGGGCGCCGATACCAAGCGCGCTTTCATCGTGCGTGCGCTGACCGATATGGATGTCGCAACCAAGGCTATCGAGAAGGCGTCCAAAAACCCCTTCGCGCGTGTCATGTTGCCGCCCGGTCAGGAGCAGGAGCTTTTTGCCGATGCACAGGCCGTCTGGGGCGCGGATAAAAAACTGGATGCCCGCTTCCTGCAACTGTTCAATAAATTTGCCGAAGCCGCCAATTCCACCTTCCGCGCCGAAGTTGACGCGAAGGGCGAACTGGAACTGGTCAAAGGTGCAGCACCGGCGAAACCGCCCAAACTGCTGCCCGGCCCCAAAGGCCCGAAACCGCCCAAACCGCCCGGTAACGGCGGCATCGGCGGCGATGTGTTCTAATCACGTCGCATTAAACTAAAATAAAAAACGCGCTCCTTTCGGGGCGCGTTTTTTTAATTGTCTATTTTTTGGTGTGTTATGCCGCTTTGGCCAGCGCGCGCAAAAGGCTCAGCGCCAGTGCGGCGCGCAGCGCGGGCTGCGGGCGCATGTCATCGGCGATAATGCCACGCGCGCGGCGGATATGCGCGGCGCTGTCTGCGCCGAAGCTTTGCATCATCTCGCCGATAATTTCCGCGCTGTCGTCCAGAATGACGGGCGCTTTGGCAAGTCGCGCGGCGATGGCGGCGCCAAGCGCGGCGGCAATATCAAAACTGCCGACGGCCAAAAGCGCGCTCAGTGCATCCTGCTTTTGCGCCATCGCGACATGCAGCGCGGCGGCGATGTGCGGCACGGCTGGGTTCGGCAGCGCCAGCGCAAGGCAATCAATGCCGGCCTGCACCGCCATCATGCCATAGGCCAGCGCCTGCAGGGCTTCCTGCTCGGAAAGCGCGTTGCCGGTGGCGGGGTTGCCGCTCGGGTTGTCGATGTCAAGCTCATAGACTTGAAAATCCGCGTTCATGTCGCGCGCAAGCGCGGAAAGCGGATGCGCGGGTTTGGCAAGCGCGGCGCTCAGCAAATGCAAATCGCCCTGCGTTTCGCCCTCTACGCCATAGCGGCTGAGGAACAGCGCGATGCGCGGGTGGACAAGCGCGGGCTGCGCCTTGCCCTGCACATCGGCCAGCCATTGGCGCAGCGGCGCAAGACTGCCAAGGGCGGCGGCGCCCGCAGGCGCAACTTGTGACGACAAAGGCGGCAGTTCGCGCGTGGCAAGCTGGCGGATGTCGTCAAGTGTCATGGCTGCCTGAGGGGCAGATTGCGGGGCGGTGCTCATGTCGGTGAATTCTTTCTACGGGGTTTTTTGTGTGGTGCTTAGCGGGTGCAGCGCGGATAACGCGGGTCGTTTTCCGCGACGCGTGTCCATGTGTCGCGTTCGCTGAAAATCGCCTTCGATGCGACAACCTTCAGCTGGTTTTCATTTTCAAGCGTGGCTTCCATGTTGACGGTTACGCCGCGGCCACGCATTTCCAGCCTGCCTTCCCATTTGTTCGGGGCGACCTGATTGAACTGCATGCGCGGTTTGTAATCGCAAAGGCCGAGGATATCCTCGCGCGTCGGGCGGAAAGTTTTTTTGGTGTCCTGGTCGCCGAAATAATCAAACGCGCGGCGGTCTTCCGGATTGACCCAGTGCAGCGTGCCGCAAAGCCCGCTTTCGGGGCAGGTGCGCAGGCGGATGACCGCATCGACCACATTGGTTTTCCAAAGCGTCTCAACAGCCCCGATAGCGGGGGCGGGCGGCACGGGCGCATCGGGCACGGCGCCTTCGGCTTCCTGCTGTGCGGCGGCGCCGGAGACGCCGAAAGCCAGAAGCAGCGCACCTGCGCGTTTGCGCCAGCCGCTGTTCGGGGCGGCGGCGGGTTTGATTTCGGACTTGGGTGCGGTCATGGGCATCGCCTTTGTTTGCTTGTCTTGCCGGAACAGTGCCGGAAAAGGGGTTAGTTTATTTTATATTCCGGAAAATAGCCAGCAGCCAGCCATAACCGCTTGATTCGTCTTTCAAAAGACACTAGTTCAATAAAAACCAGAAAATAGGTATTTATGCCGTCTTGTCAATTCTGCCGGAAGGGGGGCGGCATGTGACAAGAGCTTAGAAAATTCATGTAGATATTTGATTTTCATAATAAAAACAGCATTTTATTGCGTCTTTGTTAACCATTCTGTGCCATGCTTTAGCTTGAGGAGGCAGGAAAACTTTGAAGATGGGGTTCAGCAATAACACGGCACAAGACAAGGCCGGCAAAGACAAAGCGGGAAAAGCGGCAGGCGAGTCGTATGACATGTCGCCCAACGACCTTTCAGGATTGAGCATGACGCCTGATGACGCAGATGTTGCCTCCGCCAAGCCTGCGCTGGAGCTTGAAAAGCCTCCCGCGCCGCCGGAGTCTGCTGCCAGCATCAATCTATCGACCGCCAATTTGCCTGCCGGCGGCGATGTGAAAAACAAACGTATCGGCGACCGCCTCGTCGAACAGGGTTTGATTACGCAAGACCAGCTTAAAGTCGCGCTCTACGAAAAGCAGCGCTCGACGCGCCTGATTGGCGAAATTCTGGTCGATATGGGTTTTATCAGCTCCGAAGTCCTCTCGTCCTTCCTTGCGGAATCGACGGGTCTTCAGCAGTTCGACCCGAAAAAAACCATGCTCGACCCCGCCGCGCTCGAGCTGATTTCCAAAAAAGACGCGCTGAAATACCAGATGCTGCCCGTCACCGTCGATAAGGCGAAGAATACCGCCGTCATGGCGATGGCCGACCCTTATGACGTCGTCGCGCTCGACAGACTGAAACAGCTTTTGCCGCGCGGCTGCGCGATTACGACGCTGGTTTGCCCGCCGGAAATTCTGGCCGATACCATCCACAAATCTTTCGGCGTCACCACGTCCATCGACGGCATTTTGAAAGAGCTGGCGGGCGATGCGGCCTCCGCCAAGACCAACCTTGAAACGCTGAGCGAAGACGAAGCCTATAGCCACCCCATCGTGCGCCTTGTGAACGCGCTGGTGTTCGAGGCGGTGAAAATGGGCGCGTCCGACTTGCACTTCGAGCCGGAAGAAAGCTTCATCCGCCTGCGCTACCGCGTGGACGGCGACCTTATCACCGTGCACACGCTGCACAAGGAATACTGGAGCGGTATCGGCCAGCGTCTGAAAATCATGTCGGAGATGAACATCGCCGATAAACTGATGCCGCAAGACGGCCGCTTCAACCTCAACGTCGGCGGCCGCGAGGCGGACTTCCGCGTGTCGTCATTGCCCACCGTGCACGGCGAAAACATCGTTCTGCGTGTTCTTGATAAAAGCGCGTCTATCGTGCCGCTCGACAAACTGGGCTTTTCCGAACACAACATGAAGCTCATCAAAAAATGTCAGGCACGTCCCGAAGGCATCATCATCGTGACGGGTCCGACGGGTTCGGGTAAAACGACGACGCTTTATTCGATGCTGAACGCCGTGAACACGCCCGACGTGAACATCCAGACGCTGGAAGACCCGGTGGAATATTCCCTCGGCCTTATCCGCCAGACCCATGTGCGCGAAGGCGCCGGCCTTGGCTTCGGGGAAGGGATTAAAGCCCTGCTGCGACAAGACCCGGACATCATCTTCATCGGTGAGGTGCGCGACAAGGTCACGGCCGAGCAGGCGCTCAAGGCCGCTATGACCGGTCACCAGGTTTATACCTCGCTTCACACCAACGACTGTTTCGGCGCCATTCCGCGTCTGGTCGATATGGGCATGCAGCCCGGGATGCTCGCGGGCGCGATTATCGCAACTTTCGCCCAGCGTCTTGTCAGAAAGCTGTGCCCGAAGTGCAAGGTTTCCAAACCCGCAACGCCGGAAGAATGCCAGCTGCTGCGTGACGGGCCTGACGGCAACCCGATTGACCCGAACCATCCGCCCACCGTTTTCCATCCGGGCGGCTGCCCCGAATGCAATAATACCGGCTACAAAGGCCGTGTTGCCTGCGTTGAAATTCTGTATTTCGACGAGGAAATGGACGATGTGGTCGCTTCGGGTTCACATAAGTCTGCGATGAAAAAGCTTGCGCGTACCAAAGGGTTCAAGTCAATGCTCGACGACGGTATTTTGAAAATATACGAAGGCACGACCACGCTTGAATCCGTGCGCCAGACGCTCAATTTCGCCGACCGCATGTAAAACATCCCCCGCGCCGCGACAAGTACTTGGTTTCCTTTTATATTTGTTGTATCTGTAGAAAGCGCGCCCCGCATTCCGTGCGGCGTCTTTTCTATGTCTGAATAGTTGGTTCAAGGACACATGCCTAAATATAGTTACAAGGCAATCAACGCAAAAGGCCGTCCCGTCCGCGGGGTGGTCACGGCTGCCAATGAATCCGAGCTGTTCAACCGCCTGCAAGAAACTGGCATGAACCTGCTGGATTGCAAGGAAATGAACGAAAAGGTCGGCAAGCTTGCCGCCCTGACGGCGGCCAAAGTCAAAACCCGCGACCTTATCCAGATGTTCGTTCACCTTGAACAGCTGCAAAAGGCGGGTGTTCCGCTGCTCGACGCGCTTTCCGACGTGCGTGATACGGCTGAATCCACGCGCCTGCGCGACATTATGGGGGATGTGTACTCCGAAGTATCCTCCGGCTCTTCGCTGTCGAACGCGCTTGCGAAACACCCGATGATTTTTCAGCCGATTTTCATCTCGCTTCTGAACGCGGGGGAGGAAACGGGTAACCTGACCAGCTCTTTCGCGCAGGTTATCCGCCATCTGAAATGGACGGATGCGATGTCGGCCAAGATTAAAAAGGCCACGCGCTATCCGAAAATTCTTATCGTGGTCGTTATCGGTGTCGTTGGTTTGATGATGGGCTACGTCGTGCCGGAGGTCGTGGGCTTCCTTAAAAACATCGGTCAGGAATTGCCTGGTATTACGCTTGCGCTTATTTCGACGTCCGAATTCGTTGTAAATTACTGGGCGCACGTTTTGGGCTCTATCGTGGCTGTTATGGCGATTATGCGTATCGGTCGTGCGGTGTCAGAAGGCTTCCGTTACCGCACGGACTACGTCGCGCTGCACCTGCCTGTGATGGGGCCGGTTATTCGCAAAATTTCGCTGTCGATGTTCTGCCAGACCTTTGCGGTTTTGTTCAGCAGCGGTCTTGAAATTCTGAAATGCCTTGATGCGGCGAAAAAAACATCGACCAACCTTGTCATTACCGAGGCGCTCGAAAACGTGCGCACGCAGGTGCAGGAAGGCAGTCCCATCTCGCAGGCGCTCAACAACTCCGGCGAATTCCCCTCGCTGGTCGTGCGCATGATTAAAATCGGCGAGGAATCGGGTAACCTGACGGGCGTTCTCGAACAGGTCGCCGAATTCTACGACAAAGACGTAAACGAAGCCGTCGATGGCATGATTGCGATGATTGAGCCGATGCTGACGGTTATTCTCGGCGGTATCATCATGTGGATTGCCGCGGCGGTCTTCGGTCCGGTCTATGACAGTTTCGGAAAGATGGGTGTCTGACGATGGTGGGTTTCAAAAGAGGTCGTCGCGTATTGATGGTCGGGGGCGAGGGCGTCACTCTCTACGCCCCGTCGTCGCGTCTGGGTATGGAACGCGAAACGTCGATTTCATGGGAAGTCCCGAACTTCGAAGACCAGCTGGCCGATATTCTGGCGGATAAGAGCGTCGGGCGCGCCGTCACCGTTTTGTTTGACGGCAACGACCAGACCTACCGCAAAGAAGATAATATCCCGAAGCTGTCGCCTATCGACCGCCCGCGCTATGTGAAGCGCAAGCTGGAGCTGGCTTTCCCTGCCTATCCCATCCGCGCGTCCTTGGAAATCAAACCGCCGAAAAAGAAATTCGGGCGCGCGTCCGCCACCGCCAAAATCGCGCCGTCCTATCTTTTTGTCGCCTTGCCGGAAACCGAACAGGT
>DQGU01000199.1:0-1392 GCA_003524565.1 Rhodospirillaceae bacterium | reverse complement strand
GCCTTGCCGGAAACCGAACAGGTTGATCGCGTGTCAAACGCCATGACCGATGCCGGCGTCGCCATCGGCGGCTTCGGGCTTTTGCCGGTTGAATCGTCTGCCTTGGTATCCGAGCTTGCGGAAAAGGTTTTCGCGGGCAAGGGGCGCAAATCGCGCTGGGCGCTTCTGGTCGGCCAGCACGAAACGGGGGGCTTGCGTCAGGTCGTGGTCAAGGACGGCAATCTGGCGCTGACGCGTCTGACGCCGACATCCGATGCAGGGCCGAGCGGTCCGGGCTGGGTCGAAGATGCTGTGCGCGAATTCAAAGCGACGACGAATTACATTTCCCGTTTCGGCTATTCGCCTGAAGACGGACTTGATGTCGTCATCATTTGCGGCGACATTGAAAAGCAGTTTTTCAAACCGTCCGAAATGGGCGTGTCGCATTTCCAGTGCCTGAACCTGAACGAGGCGATGCGCCATATCGGTGTCAAGGCCAGCGGCAACGAAAAAAACAATTTCGCCGATGCGCTGCATGCGGCATGGATAAGCAAAAACGGTCGCCTGAAATTGCCGGTGCGCGTGCCCAGCCTGCACCGCGTCATGGCGCCGCGTCTGGCCGCCGGTATCGGCAGCCTTATTTTGGCGCTGGGTGTTGTCGGCTTTACGGGTCTTAGCGTCGAGTCTTATATCGGCTACAGCAAAACGCAGGGCGAAATTGCGCAAAAGCAAAACCAGAAGTCGCTACAAGAGCGTGAATACGAACGCGAGACTGCTGAATTCGACAAGCTGCCTATCCAGCCTGCCGTTGTGCGCTCGGCAATGGCCGTCAAAGAAATGCTGGAGCTGAACACGGTCAATCTTGCCCCCATTCTTGCGCGCCTGAAGGCGGCAATGGGCGGCGACATTCACCTGGAAGAATTGTCGTTTGTGCATGAAGCGGCCGAAGCTCTTTCTGATAATCCGAATGGATCGTCGGCGATGCGTTTTGGGGTGATGCAACAAAGTAACCCGCGCGGCACTGTGAAAATTAGCTTTGCGTTCAGCATGCCGGATAACACGCTTCTTGAGCAAAAGGTCAAGCGTGCAGAACAGTTGCTAGAGGGGTTGAAGGCGCAGTTCCCTGAATACAAGGTGAGCATCACGAGCCAATTTGGCGGTTTCTCGCGCGAAGGTAGCCGTACCGGCGGTATTGGGGACGTCGGTGGCGGCGGTGGCGGCAATGCCAAGGATCTTGCGCAGTTCCAAATGGAAGGAGCGCCTTTCTGATGAAACTTATCGGTATCAAGCGCGCGCTTTTGCTGGCCATTCTTTTTGCAATTAACCTGGCGATTGCGGGTTTGTTCTTTTTTGTTATCGAGCCGATGCGCACAGGTGCGACCGAGCAGCTCGCGGGTATCGAGGGGCAAATTG
>DQGU01000268.1:7736-11599 GCA_003524565.1 Rhodospirillaceae bacterium | reverse complement strand
CGCACGGCCGAAGCCGCCAGACGCCTTGCCGAAAAAACCAACGGCCGCGCCCCCATGACATGGGCGGACGTTATCGGCGCTGCCGAAAATATCATCAACGAAACCACCGAAGGGAAATAAGCTTATGGTGTTCCTGCGCACCCTCAGCAAAATCTTCGCCGCACTGGCGACAGGTATTTTTTTGTACGACCTTTGCTATTTCTGGTTCGTCAAAAACAAATTCTACATTCGCCCCTTCAAGGAATTCGGCGATGCCGTGCACAAACAGTATTATCTGGATTTCGCCAATACGATGAAATCCTTCCTGCCCAGCTGGGATAAAATCGCGGCCTACCCCGCGCCGGTCGTTTTTCTGGCCGTGGCCGCCGGGTTTTATGTGCTGTTCAAGCTTATTCACGTCCTGCGCGGCGGGCGCGGCGGCGACGGGTTTAACTATAAATCCGTCGATTGATATATCTAAGTTATTGATATTTCAAAAAACTATACCCTTTACATATACACAAAGCACGCCTAGCATAGGGACATTTGAAACAACCCGAAGGTCTTTGCCGTGGCGTGCTTGCCCCGTTATAGCGATGCGTTGATGCCGCCCTGCGCGGCGCTGCGCCGCTATGCCATGGGACGGGGGCGCGCATGAAAAGGCTTTATGCCGCGGTCGCGCGCAAAAAAGCGCAGCAGCAGCAAGAGCAGCTGCGGGGCTGGGAAAAGACCGCGCCTGCGCGCGCGCTGCTTGAATATGCGGCGCTCGGCAATCTTGAAAAAATCGACGCGCTTCTCGCTGCGGGCGTTGACCCGAATGCCGAAGTGCAAATTGATATTACCGTCGATACCATCATGGAAACGCCGCTTTGCGCGGCGGCGGGTGCGGGCAAGCTGCAAGCCGTGGCGCGCCTTCTCGCTGCGGGGGCGCTGGTTGATAAACCCGCCGACGATAATTACACGCCGCTGATGAAGGCGACGGTTTCGGGCTGGCCGCTGGTGGTGGAATTTCTTGCGGGCGCGGGGGCGGATTTACAGGTGCGCGAAGATATTTTCGGCCACACGCCGCTGCACAAGGCATCGCGCCTCGGCCGCGCGGTGACGGCGGAGCGTCTGCTGGCGCTGGGCGCAGACCGCGCCGCGCGCGATAACGCCGGACGCAAGGCGGAAGAAATGATTTGCGAACAATACGGCGGCAGTGCGGCCGAAAAAGAAGAAATGCGCAGCGCCATACAAAAAGCCTTCGATGGCGACAGCGCGCGCAAAGCCGCAGCCGAACATGCCGTGCAAACAGCGGCGCAAAACCGTGCGCGCGATTTGGCGCAGGCGGCGGAATTGCAGCGCGACATGGTCGTGCCGCGCGCGCCCGATGTGCGGCGGCGGGGGGCAAAGCCATGACACCGATGGATGCGCGCAAAGAAGCCATGCGCTGGGCACAAATCGAAAAAGACGACCCTGATTTCGCGCTGCTGCATTACGCCGAAATCGGACATCTGGGCAAGGTGAAAAAATTGCTGGCGCGCGGTGCGGATGCGGACAGCGTGCAGCATATCGACACCGGCATCGAACAGGTCAAAGACACCCCGCTTTACGCAAGTGCAGGCGCAGGGCATATCGCCGTGGCGCAGGCCTTGGTTGCCGCAGGGGCTGAAGTGGATATCGAAGCGGACGACGGCTGGCGCCCCCTTCACCATGCAACGCTGAACGGGCAGAGCGCCATGGTCGCCTTTCTGGCCGCCAGCGGCGCGGATATCAACCGGCGTGAAGAGCTGGAGGGGCAAACCCCGCTGCATATCGCCTGCGCGCGCGCGGACGAAAAAACGGTGGAGGCACTGCTCAAAGCGGGCGCACGGCGTGATGTGCGTGACGACCTTGGCCGCATGCCCGAAGACGTTATCGGCGCGATTGGCGGTGCCGCCAGCGATACGCAGGATAAAAAACGCAGAAGCGGCGCCATACGCCAGATTTTCGCCAATGCCGTCGCCGCAGAACATGCCCGCGCCGAAGCCGCGGCGGCGGCCCTGACCACGCTTCAAAAAGACATCAGCATCGCCAAGCCCGTCACTGTGCGCCGCCGCACGCCGAAGTGAAATTTTCTTACGGCGCAAACAATAAAGTTTTAAGCCACCGCAATAAGCTGTCTTTTTGCAAGCGCGGCTGTTTTTTATTGGACGGAACGGGAAGCGGGGGCGTAGTGTGCTTTTCCCATATCCATCACACACTCTCTCTGAAGGAATTTTTGCGATGTCACAACGTTTGCCTGCCCCTCTCGTCGCCGTCTTTGCCGCTGCCGCCATCGGCGCGACTGGTTTGAACCTTCTGGGCTTGTCCGATGCGGAAACCGCAGCAAAAGCGCTGGAAGCACAGGGCTGGCAGGCTGTGGAGCATAAAGGCAAAGAATCTTTTGCCTGCGGCAATGGCGACCTCTATCGCGACAAATTCCTTGCGAAAAACCCGCAGGGTAAAGAAGTCGAAGTGATTGTTTGCCGCGGCGCTTTTGTCAAAGGCGCAACGCTGCGCACGCCGTGATAAAAAACGCATAAAACCATTCGAAGCTGCGCGCCAGAGTGATTTTTGGCCGCAGCTTTTTCTTTGTTTGTTTTTTTGATGGTGGCGAAACTGTCCGCGTTATTTCATCCGCGTGTCATACCGGCGCAGGCCGGTATCCAGTGTGCGCAGCGCAGCTTGTAAATCACGGGTCTTTGTTGCGGGGCAGTTGCTTGTAGGGCTTCACGCGGGGCTTGCGGGGGTGCGGCGGCGGATGTTTCCCATTTTCGGTACGGCAAGTTCTTCTCTCGCGCGCTTCTCGCGGGCTTGCTGCCGCGCCAGAATATCTTTCATCTCGTCTTCGCTGGGCGTGCGGCCATGCAGGAAATAGGCGGTATTCGCGCCTGTGGCATCTTCGATAGCAGGGCCGTCGTCGCGGTGCAGCTGGTTATTTTGCACCCAATGCTTGGTGCCGTTCGGAAAGCGGCGGGCATGACCGCCGATGCGGTGGGTGACGCCGCGCTCGCAGTATTCTTCGTGCCCGTCGGGACTCGACATCGCGGGGCCGCCCACGCGGTGGCGCAGGCCGTATTCATACCATTGCTCCGCGCCGGTCGCGCTCAGGATGGCAGGTTTGCCAATCGCGTGATATTTGCCGTCGAGCTTTGATACATAACCGCCGCCCGGCAGGTATTCGACCTTCACCGCTTCGGCATTCGGTTTGAAATTCAGGCTGATTTTTTTACGCTCTGTCATGATGCAAGGATTATACGCGCTTATGGCAAGGCTTGCCAGCGGCGCAAAAATACATCATTCAAATCAGCCCCTTACCCTTCCGCCGTTTTACCCATGCGGTAGAGGTGCGACAGTTCATCGACGGTGCGGGTAATCAGCGTGATGTCCTCGGCGCGCGACAGGCGGTGGTCGCCGTCCTCCACCCACAAAATGCGCGCGTCGGGGCAAATCAGCTGGCGCTGGATATGCTCGCTTTTGCGCCAGGGCACGTCGGCATCCTGTTTGCCGTGTATCATGCGCACGGGGAAGGGCATGTCGATTTTGTTTTTCAGCAGCAAATGGCTGCGCCCGTCGGCAAACAGCGCCGCGGTCAGCGGATAGGGCTCGCCATAGGCGCTTGGCATATAAATCACGCCCTTGCTGGCCAGATGGTGGCGCTCTTCTTCGCCAAACTCATGCGTATAAACATCTTCGGTGAAATCCGGCGCGGGGGCGAGCAGCGTCAGCCCCGCCATGCGGCTTTTGCGCGCGCGTGCCATCAACATCGCAATCCACCCGCCCATGGAGGAGCCGACGACGATTTGCGGCCCCTCTGTCAGCGTATCGAAAATATCCAGCGCGTCCTGAAACCAGCTGCCGATGGTGCCGTCTTCGAACTTGCC
>DQGU01000268.1:0-7405 GCA_003524565.1 Rhodospirillaceae bacterium | reverse complement strand
ATGCGCCTCCAGACACGTCGCCTTTGTGCCCGTCATGTCGGAGCGAAAACCGCCGCAGAAAATAACCCCGGGCAGGGTTTTCGATGTACCTTCAAACCGGTGATAGGCAAGGCGCACATTGGCGCGCGGCGTCAAATATTGCGGGGCGGCTTCGGTCATGGGCTTATCCTTTTTTTGCGGCCTTTATTGTACCCGCCATGGCGCGCGAAAAAAAGCCCGGCTTTTAAGAGCCGGGCTTCAAGTTCTCAAGGTGCCGTCGTAGTACCGAGGTGTGCAGTAATCTTCAGGAAACTGAAGACGAGGAAAGTGCCGGGCGAAAGCGTTAGATGACTTCCAGCATTTTCGCGACCAGCGGGTGGCGCACGATGTCTTTGTCGCGCAGCTGCTGTACGGCGATGCCTTCGACCTTGGCGAGTTTTTGCGACATGTCCTTGAGGCCGGAGATGCCGTCGAGCAGGTCGGACTGGTCCGGGTCGCCCGTAATCACCATGGTCGCGCCCCAACCGAGGCGGCTGACAATCATTTTAATCTGGCTATAGGTGCAGTTCTGCGCTTCGTCGATGACCACGAAGGCGTTGTTGAGCGTGCGGCCGCGCATGTAGCCGATGGGGGCGATTTCAATTTCCCCGCTGTCCAGATGCTGTTTCAGGCGTTTGATGCCCATGCGGTCGTTGAGCGCGTCGTAAAGCGGGCGCAGGTACGGCGCCATCTTGTCTTGCAAATCGCCGGGCAGGTAGCCGATTTTCTCGCCCGCTTCGACGGCGGGGCGCGAGAGGATGATGCGGTCAACCTTGCCCTTGGTGAAGGCCTCCACCGCCGCGGCGATGGCGAGATAAGTCTTGCCCGAGCCCGCAGGACCCATGGCGAGGACGAGGTTATGCGTGTTAATCGCCTCCATCAGCGCTTTTTGGCCTTCGCTGCGGGGCTGCACATTCTTCACATAGTGCTGATTGGTGTCGGGCGTGAATTTTTCGAGCGGGTCCCAGCCGCCGCCGGTGAAAATATTGCGCACGTTTTCTTCTTTGGGCGCGCGGTTAGCTTTGTAGGCGGCAACTTTCGACTTTTTCCCCATGCGTCAGCTTCTCCCCTTGTTGCTGTGACGTTCCGGCCGGTGGTAGTGAATGGAAAATCGCTGCGCCTGCTCCGGGCACAAAAAAACCTCCCATGGGGAGGCGGCATAACTTTTCACAAGGCGGGTGGCGGGGCTGGCAATCACCAGTTTGGCGAGTTGGTCGGCGCCGAAGGCGGCGGGTAGAACACTCAGTCTGATGAGATCCATCCAGACACTCCCGTTAAGAAACCCTTAACAAGAATGTACGACAAAGTGATTCGCTTGTCATCAAAATTTTGTAGGTCGCCGAAAAATTTTGCGCATATATGGTAGGGCGGTGATGTTATGAAACGCGCAGCGCGTGCGTTTACAATTCAAGCGCGGTGCGTTGAAGCGCCGGCGCAGCGGCTTTTTTCACGGCATCTGTTGCGTAATCTTCGATGTATTTTTTCAGCTGCGGCGTGGGCGTGATGCGCTGTATCAGCATGGATGTCAGCGGTGCATCCTTGTGATTGACGGCGGTCTTTACCATGTCTTCATCCGGCGTAACGCCTGCGCGCAGGCATTTGTCGGTCAGGTGATGGTCGCGAAAACCCACCGCTGCATGCAGCATTTCGGGCGTGAACTTTGCGCCCTGCGCGGCGAGGTGGTCGATGGTTTCCGGCTCCCGCCTGTAGAAGGCCTGCGCCATTTCCTCCGTCAGCTGCGCGGTGCGTATTTGCGCTGCATGGCCGTTAAAATCACCGCGGAAACTCTCTGCGCCGCTTGAAAAAAGCATGATTTCCTCCGCTTGAACCTATGGGGGGGCGGTTTTAGGCTTTTTCGTCAGCTTTATTATTATACATAAACTTTAAAATCAGGTTAAACGCGGCCATTCTGTTTGCGGCGGGCTCTGCTATGCTCGTGCCAGATATTTGCAGGAGTAAAAAAATGAAATCCTTTTCCCTCTCTTCTTTGGCTTTGTCTTTTGCCTGTGCCGTGCTTCTGTGCGGTGCGCTGTGGGCGGCACCGGCTGCGGCGGCTGGCACGTTGAAGCGCGCGCAAGAACAAAAGCCCCCGCAGGAAAAAGAGCTGCGCCGCATCGGCGTTCTGCGCGTGCTTGAATTGATGCAGGCGGAGCTGGACGGCACGGACGAGCAAAAAGCCGCCGCGCAGACGCGCGCGATTGCCGCCTATGACGATTTGCTCGCCTTGGTGCCGGAGGATATGGAGGCGCTGAACATGCGCGGCCACATCAAGGAGAAAAAAGCGGCAGGTGAAGGCAAGGCCGATTTTGAATCCGTGATTGCCAAAGCGGAGGCGGCGCTCAAGGCCGCGCCCGAAGATGCCGAAGCTTTTCACGCGCGCGCGGGCGCATATCGCGGGCTCAAACAATTTGACCTTGCGCGCAAGGATTATCAGGAAGCCATCCGCCTGAAGCCTGATAACCGCAAATGGTCGCTGGATTTGCGTGCCATGGAACTGGAAGTGCCGAAATAAATGGACAGCGTTTTCGAGGCAGAGCGTATATCGCTTGCGGATTATGCCCTGCAGGGCTTGGCAAACGGCGCTACGGTAGAGCTTCGTTATGCACGGGGGCTCTGGATGCCGGGTCGCAAGCCCGGGGATGTCAGCGTGCTGGGCCGTCCGCTTTCTTTTCCGCAGATTTTCATGCCGGATGAAACCCTGACGCTTGTGCGCCGTATTGCCTACGGCGGGTTTCTGCGTACCGACTACGACGTGGACTTTCTGGACGCGCAAGGTAACGTAAAAATAGCGGCGCAAATGCCCGCCGGGCGTTTGTCACACTTCAGCCTTGACGGGGCAACATACACGCTGGACCAGATATCGCGGCTTTCGTTTCGTCCCTTGCTGATGCGGGGTGATATGCACGTTGCACGTTTTCGCGAAACAACGCCCTTTCTGTCTTTTTCATCGCGCAAAACATATCAGCTGCAAGCGCAAACAGACGTGCCCCCACTGGCGCTGGCCGCCGCGTTCTTTATTTCAGTGATGAAGTTTTATTAAGGGCGCTATGGTTCGAGCGTTAGCTGTGTTGCCCAGTCCTTGTGGGGATTGATGATATACATCTGGCGTAATAAAAGCTTATCGTTTTTTGCTCTTGCGTCTTCTACGGCGTTTAAAGCCGCCTGCTGCAAGCAGGCGGTGTATGAAAAAAATTGACCGTCTTTTTGGGCTCTTTGACATTCGCGAAGTTTTTTCATGGTTTCTGCGCGCGTCGTGGGGCTTGGCCATGTTTTTTCTGGTACCTGTAGCGCCGGAATGTACCCGAATTCGCGCTTCAGGCTGTCTAGGCTTGTGGCGTAAGACGTGCCGTTGAGGTTGTCAAAAAGCGCATGGCGCCCTTCGGGGGAAGGCGGGTTTTCCGCGTTCTTTTTTTCCAAAAGACGGAAAAGGCGCTTCAGGCAATCGGCATCACCGGTTTTTTTGCACGCATCGGCGGCGACTTCCGGCCTGTGAACAGCAATTTTTTCAAGTGCTGGCTCGTCAAGAGCGAGGCCATTTTTTTCTGCTTCGGCCAAAGCGGCGTGCGCTTTTTGGAAGCTCTCTGCAATTTCCCAGGCGTTATTTATTTTTGTGAACTGCTGGACTCTGCCGTCCCAAACTTTTGCATCGGGCGGCGGCGGTGCGGGCGATACATGCCGTACCGAAGCGGCAAAGCGCGCGTTTGCTCTCAGGCATCCGGCTATTGCCATGTTGCCGATTGTTTCGGCGTACCTGTAAGGTATATTTTCTTCCGGCATTTCTTTCTGGGCGGTCAGCAGGTCCTTGCAAAAGCTCTCAAAATATACGCGGCTTTCCTTATCAACTCTTTGCCGCGCATCAGCGGCAATCAAAAGGCGGGCGTTGGAAGTGTTGTTTGAAGAAAGCCCCATGCCCGTCAAAACCTGCATTGCATCCTGCGGGCGGTTTTCGAGCAGAAAATCGGTGACAAGATTATCCGGAGGAAATGTAACGAAAACGCGCATATCGCCCCAGACAATCGAGTTCCGGCCGATATGAAACTTTAGTGTATAAAGCTCTTTAACTGCTTGTAGCGCGCGGTCAATGTCTTGTCTGCTAATGTAAAAGTTGATGATGGGGTGCTGAGGCGGCACTCCGCTTGGTCTGAAGCTTTTATTATGCGTTAGCTCGTGCAGGACTTTCGCGACTTCGCGATGTTTGCCCTGCGCCACCATCAGGAGCAGCTTTGCCACCAGCGCACCGTTTTCTTGGGTTTTTCTGTTTTCCTTCTTGAAGGGAATAAAAAGCTTTTCTGGCGGCGCGTCCAAGATGTCGAGCATGCGCTGGATTTGCGCAGGTGACCCATGTTCTGCCACAAGCGCAGCTTGATTGGAGAAGTAATAATCCAAGCCTGCAGCGGGGTGTAGGCCGCTGACGCCAGCATAAGGGCGGGGATGATAGGGCGCATAGGCATCAAGCATGCGGTCTATGATGCAGCTGTGTATAGGTGTTTCTTCGGGGCACTCAAAAGGTTCTTGCTCAGCGTTTGCTGGGGCAGAAAGAAATAAAGAAACAGCGAATAAAAAAGATATTAGAAAACAACGTGCCATGCGCCCGCAAAAGCAATAAAAATCGAAATCAGAAACTATCCGACAGATAGCAGGGCGTGCAGCGGACGGGTTGCTGGTTTTCAAATTCGACCAGCATGATGACGCCGCGCTGGCGGGCGGTGTCGAGGATATTCGGGCTGACGCCTTCGAAAATCGCGTGATGTGCTTCGGTGCCGGCCACAATGCGGCCCTCGCGGATGGCGAACCAGAAAGGCCCTTCCTCCGGGTTGCCGTCAAGCGTCGGATGTTTGTAGAAGAAAAAGGCGAGCGCGTCGCGTTCGTTCTTGAAGACTTCGTATTCCGGCACAACCGGATTCATGCCTTCGGCCATGGCGAGAGCTCCCCCTTACATCAAAAAACCGCGCCCATCCCCCCGGATTTGCGCGGCGTAACTTTACCTCGGCTCGAACTGGTCGCCGGCGGCGGTGCCTTTGGGGCGCGCGTCTGCGGCGGGTGCGGATTCAAGCGTGTGGTTCAGCACCATAGCAGGTGCCTGTGCGATATAGGCGCCCAGAATTTCACGGGCGTCATCTTCGCTACGGCGGCCGACAGCAGTGCTTTTCAACAGGCTGGACATGCGTAATCGCTCCTTACCTTTGATATCTCTATTATAACCTACATTGATATTTAACGCCAAGTATAGTTAATTTTCAGTTTACATAGAAATATCAAAGGGAAATCCACCGCTTTCGGCGCGAGAATCCGCTGTTTTTTATGCAGAGAGCCGGGGGGATTTTTTCAGGCGCGTCAGGGTTTTCTGTGCAGGCCGCCGCGCGGTGCCTGTTTGTTTTTTTTGTCGAGCGGCTTGGGCGTATCAATCTCGCGCAGGGCTTTTTCAACCGCGTCCATACGGCGCGCGAGGTCGAATTGCGCCTGACGGATATCGCGCAGCAGGTTCATTTGCTCCATCGGCAGGGTGTTTTCGGTGAAGGTTTTTTGAAATTCTTCCAGCCGCGCGATTTCACGGCCGAGGGCAATCTCGCGTTTTTTGCCGTCTTCGGTGATGGGGGTGCGGAAGCTTAAAATCATGCCGCTTTCGGTGCGGCGCGGAATAGCCTCGTTTTCCTGCCGCGCCTGCTGCAGCGCATAGCCAAGGTCGCCTCCGGCCAGCAAAAGCGCTTTGGCGAGCAGGTATTTGTTTTCTTGCGCGCACAGGCGCAAGGGCTTGCCCTCGTTCGCATCGGGCTGCGCGCCCCCGAGCAGCGCTTCTTCGAGTGCGTGCTGGTCGTTTGTTTTGATAGCGCGGTACATCGCGTCGTTCATGCGCAGCGTTTGCGCTTTGTCGGGGCGCGGGGCGCGGGCGATGTCGTTGAAGAAATGTGCCATGGAGGAGGTTTTCTGTGCCTAGGACGTTTTCGGCCGCAGGGCGGCGGGTGCGGCGAAAACGCCTTTTTCAAGCGGCTTGCCGTCGCGCAGTTCGGTCACGTCGCGCTTCAGCTCTTCCAGCTCTTTTAAAATGCGCTGCTGCGTTTTCAGCATTTCATCCGGCGCGATATGCTGCGTATAGGTTTGCTGGAAAGTGTTCAACGTTGCGATGGTATGGCTGAGCGTTTTGTAGCGCGCCTCATCGCCGGGATTTTTAAACTTTGTCACGACGTCTTCGATGTCGTCATCCCAGTAAGTATTTTTCTGGATGGCATTACGTTCGCGCTCGGTTTCTGCGGTGGCATAGGGGATGTCGGCACCGGCCAGCGTCAGCTCTTTCAGAAACAGCATGTTGCGCACTTCGGCCGCGGCGCGCAGGTACGCGCTCTTGTTCGCATTGAGGTCGCCGCGCACGGCGTCCAGCGCGGCATAGAACATGCGGTGGTCATCCGCGGCGATGGCAGCCAGCAGATGCTCCGGCGGCGTGCGTCCGGTGTGGCGCATATCTTCGGGCGGCCAGTCGAGCATGGCTGCGGAATCTCCTGTTCAACGGAATATGCCCATTTTTACGACAATATGTATATTCTGTCAACAAAAGCGGGGATGCGCAGGAGATTGATTTAAAAGGGCTTCCACGGTTTCGGCGCGGCTTCGGCGGCGGGCATGCCGTGGCGGTGGATGGCGCGCAGGGTCTGCTGCAGCGTGCGGTCGATGCTTTTGTCCGCGCGCACGATGTGCCAGCCTTCGCCCGTGCCGGGCTGCGACGGTTTTGCATTCAGCTGGCGGCGCAAAACCCCGACATGCGCGTCGGAGGGATTGTTGCGGCGGTTCGCAATACGTTTGAACAACTGCGCTGCCGGAATGTCGAGATAGATACCGATGAAACGGCAGCCCGCGTTTTCGGCGGCGGCCTTTTGCCCGCTGCGGGTGACTTCGTCGCTGAAAAGCCCCGTCACAATGACGTTTTTGCCCTGTGCCATCTGGCTGACGGCTTCGGCGCGGGCGTATTTGATGAAACGCTCCGTCAGGCTTTGGGTGTAAAGCGCATCAGGCAGCGGGGCGAGGGGGTTATGCCCCAGCATGCGTTTGCGCAGCACGTCTGAATCAAGCACGACCGTATTGGGCAGCTGGCGCGACAGAACGTAGGCCAGTGTCGTCTTGCCGCTGCCGGAAAGCCCGCCGATGGCAATCATCACCGGCGTGTCGCTGGTGACGGGGGGCTTTGCGGGCGTGTTTGGCGTATCTGGCGGCTTGGGGGTCGTCACATAAAATCCTTGTTTTTTCTTTTGGCCGCGCACACCGCGGCGGCGCAAAGAATATCGCATTTTTACATAAATGTGTCAAGACGCAGATACGGAAAAATGCCGCAGCTTCACGGGCGGGGAGGGGAATTAAGCGATTGATAAATATATTATTTATGCCGCGGCGGTTTGGG
>DQGU01000005.1:1223-8869 GCA_003524565.1 Rhodospirillaceae bacterium | reverse complement strand
CCGTCGGCTCTGCCGACTTAAACTATTGATTTTCTGCCTTAAAGAAATTACCAAGGATAAGACGATATACATCGTCCAACAGGCAGGACAAAAGGCAGGGCACATGCAGCAGGATGACCATTCACTGGTCAAAAGCGCGCAGGCGGGCGACCGTCAAGCCTTTGCCATGCTTGTGGAGAGGCATTACAAGTCGATGTTCAAAATCGCCTGGCAATGGTGCGGCAACCGCGAAGATGCCGAAGATATCGCGCAGGACAGCGCCATTAAAATCGCGCAGAACATCCGCAGCTTTACGTTCGACGCCGCCTTTACCACATGGATGTACCGCATCGTCATCAACGCGGCGAAGGATTATTACAAGGCGAAAAACCGCCGCGGCGGGCGTGAAATGCCGCTGTTCGAAGACATGGAATATGCGTCAAACGCGCCCGACCCTGAACGCCAGATGCAGGACAAGGATGTGCTGCGCATTATTCACGCACTGCCCGAAACCTTGCGCGAAACCGTCGTGCTGGTCTGCTGGCAGGGGATGAGCCATAAGGAGGCGGGGCAGATACTCGATTGTCCCGAAGGCACGATTTCATGGCGCGTATCCGAAGCGCGCAAGAAAATTGCCGCCGAACTGGACCTGAAACACAAGGGGAAACGCCATGGATGACAGGAAGCTGGATGCGCTGCTGTCGAACCTGACAGCGCCCGAACCGTCAAAAGACGCGCAGAATCAAGCGCTTGAACGCGCCATGGCTGCTTTTGACGAAAAAATGTCAAAAACCGTCCAAGGAAATGACGCGGCGAAACGTCCGATGGGTATCAGCAACGCACTGAACCACATCGGGAGAAAACTCATGCAAAAACGTTTCGTCTTTTCAGGCACCACGGGTGCCGTCGCCACCTGCGCCCTCGTCGCCGTCCTTGGCATGCCGTTCTTTTATCAACAAATCTCCGGCATCCTCGGGGATAAGGTCTCGGAGGATGGCAAGGCGCGTACGAATATAGGCGGCGCGATGACTATACGCTCAGATGCCACTGCGCAGGGGCAGGCGACGCAGGAGTCCTTCGCGGGTGCGGATGCAGACATCGCGGCGCGCATAGAAGGCGCCAAGGGCGAGAAATCTGCCAAAACGGGCGATAGCTTTATTCCTATGCCGATTGACGCTGGCTCTTCGAACGAAATCGGCGCTGTTCAAGCGCCCAAGCAGGTCGCGGAAGACCCCTTGGCGGCGTGGCGTCAACCCGCGCCGCAGCGCACTGCCGCTGATAAAAAAGACGCCGGTGCTGCCGCGGGGGCGGTGATGTCGGCAGAGCCTTCGGTCAGCAATATGGCCATGCCCGCGCCGCGTGCCAAGGAAGAAGCGAAGAAAATGCGCGCCGATACCAATATGCGCAGGGAGCTTGTGGCGCCCACATCGCCGTCTGCCGCCGTGCCCGGCTTTGTCGCGCCCGTGCCCGCAGAAGCCGAAATGATGGTTGCGCCCGCGCAGCCGCCGATTGCGGATATCGTGCAGCTGCAATATCAGGACGTCGGCCGTGACCAGTTCCGCGCGTTTGAAGAAAACAGCATCAAGAACGTGGCGGCGGAGCCTGTATCGACTTTCTCCATCGACGTCGATACCTCGTCCTACAGTTTCGTGCGCCGTGCGCTGAACAACGGCTATCTGCCGCAGAAAAACGCCATCCGTATCGAAGAGATGATTAACTACTTCGATTATGATTACGCAGTGCCGGAGCAGGGCGGCCATCCGTTCCAGCCCACCGTCGCGGTCTATGACAGCCCGTGGCGCAGCGGCAACAAGCTGGTGCATATCGGCGTCAAAGGCTATCAGGTGCAGGAAAAACCGAAATCGAACCTTGTGTTCCTGATTGATACGTCCGGCTCCATGCACAGCAGCGACAAGCTGCCGCTGTTGGTCAATTCGTTCAAAATGCTGCTCGATACCCTTTCGCCTGACGATACCATCGGCATCGTGACCTATGCAGGGTCGAGCGGTGTGGCGCTGGAGCCGACCAAGGTTGCGGACAAACAGAAAATCATGGCCGCGCTTGACAGCCTGCGCTCCGGCGGCAGCACGGCGGGGGCGGAGGGTATCCGCCTGGCCTATCAGCTGGCCGAGCAAAACTTTGCCAAAGACGGCAACAACCGCATTATTCTGGCGACGGATGGCGATTTCAACGTCGGCATCACCAATCAGGACGAACTCAAAGGCTTCGTGGAGCGCAAGCGCAAGGCGGGTGTGTTCCTCTCCGTCCTCGGCTTCGGTCAGGGCAATTATAACGACAGCCTGATGCAAACGCTGGCGCAGAACGGCAACGGCAATGCCGCCTATATCGACAGCCTGAACGAAGCGCGCAAGGTTCTGGTGGACGAGGGCTCTTCCATGCTCTTCACCATCGCCAAGGACGTGAAGCTGCAGGTGGAATTTAACCCGCAGACCGTGCAGGAATACCGCCTTGTCGGCTATGAAACCCGCGCCCTGAACCGCGAGGATTTCAACAACGACAAAGTCGATGCGGGTGACATCGGCGCAGGCCATACCGTGACGGCCATCTATGAAATCACGCCGGTCGGTGCAACGCCTGTTGTCGATGACCTGCGCTATCAAAAACCTGCGCCGAAGGTGATTGAAGACAAAGCGCCGGAAGCGGCGGAGAGCGAGAAGGCGGCGAGCGATGAATACGCCTTCCTCAAAATCCGCTACAAAAAACCGGATAGCGATACCAGCACGCTGATGACGCGCGCGATTACCAAGGCGGACGAAAAACCCTTCGCAGAGCTCAGCGACGATATCCGCTTTGCCAATGCGGTGGCGAGTTTCGCCCAGATACTCAAGGGCAGCAAATTCGTGGATGCGGACTATGATACCGTCATCGAAGTGGCGAATCAGGCGCGCGGCAAGGATGAATTCGGCTACCGCACGGAATTCGTGAACCTTGTCCGGCTTGCCAAAAACGCCGCTGGTTTGCCGCAACAACGATAAATAGTGTATAATAGGAAGGCCGGGGACATTCCCCGGCTTTCCTGCTTTACGGCGGCGATTTCAGATAAAGACTTTTTATATATGCACGGGGGAAACCATGGCGACATTTGGACAAAAATTCCGGGGCAGTCTTGATTTGGCCTTGCTATTCGGCCGCGGTATCCGCGTTTTCGAAGGCGAGGGGGAGGGCACGAAACAGGCGGCGCTGCGCTCGCTCTGGATTCCGGTTCTGCTTTATCCTTTTTCCATGTGGCTGTCCTATTACTACCCGCCTTACGGCATGCATAACGGGGAATATTCCCACGCGCAGGTCGCGCTGACGGTGACGGGTGCCTATGTGCTTGCGCTGGGCGCGGCGATGGCTTTCGGTCTTGGTTTTGCCTATGCGCTTGGCCAGCGCGCGCGGTTCTGGCTTTTTTTTCAGGCCAGCAACTGGGTGTCGCTGCCGCTGTCGCTGCTGACCGTGCCGATTGCGCTGATGATGGTCTATGACATCATGCCGCGCGAAGAAATGGACAGGATTGTCGGTATCGTCACGATTTACAGCGTGGTGGTGGCGGGCTGCGTCGCCTACCGTTCTTTCCGCGTGCCGTGGGAACTGGCGGGGGCGCTGGCGTGCCTGTCGCTGTTCGTGAACCAGCAGGCATGGAACGTGATGTTCTATATGCAGGATATCGACCTCGTCTGGTAACGCCGGACTGAATACAAAAAAAGGGAAGCCCCGGAAGGCTTCCCTTTTTTTTATGGCGCGCGGTGTTCTATCTGACCGGCGCCGCAGGCGTTATCGATTTGGCGCCGCTGGCGTCTGGTTTTGCGGACGGAAGGTATTGCCAAACACAGCCGCCGCCGCGCTCAGCCCGTCGCCGCCGCCCATCACCACCGTCGCGGGCAGTTTAAGGTCGGTCAGGATTTGCGGGTTCGATTTCAGCGCATCGAGGATAAGCTCGATTGCGCGCAGGCGGGCGACGACTTCTTCGCCCAGCACCTGCGCCTGCGCCTTCTGGCCTTCGGCAACCTGCGTCAGGTAGGTTTTTTCGGCTTCACCTTCGTATTCGCGGCGGACTTTGAACTGCTCCGCCACTTTCACGCCAATCTCGGCGGTCACGAGGTCTTTTTGCTGGTCGGCGGTGGCGCGTGATTTTTGCGAATTCACGCGTTCATCCTGCGCCAGTTTTTCCTCGCGGAAGGCTTTGGCCAGCTGCTGCGCCAGTTGTTCGCGTCGGCGGGAAACCAGAAGCTCCGGCGGGATGGCAGGGTCGTCGATTTTGACTTCAAGGATGGTGATGCCCGCCTTGTTGCCTTCTTCTTTAATCGCGGTTTCGAAGGCGGTTTCAAGATAGGGGCGCGAGTCCTGGAAATCGAGCGCGCGCGTCGGGCGGATGCCGGTGACGGGCTGGCCGTTTTCGTCAAGGCGGATATGCCCCTGCGCATCCATCAAGGGTGCGTTCAGCGTGCCGCCGCCGATGTTGCGCACGATGGAGCGGATGGTCGGGGTGACGATACGGTCTTCGACTTCTTTCAAGCTGCCGACCGATGCCGCAACCAGCGCCGCGTCTTCGGGGTTGATTTGCACAAGGATGCGCAGCTCGACCGGAATTTCCCAGCCCTCGACGCGCACGAAAATCGCTTCGTCCGCCGCGCTTTGGTCAACGGGAATAGGCACGCAGCTGCGGTTTTGTTCGAACTTGCCGTCGTCGCCGATGGTCAGGTCGATGCGGCAATCTTCGTAGCCCCCGTGGTACGACCAGCGCTGCGCGCGGGTGGGGATTTGCGTGACTTCATAAATTTCGGGGTTGAAGAAATAGGCGCCGGGCTCGAAAATTTCTTTCCACACGCCCTTGCAGCCGGAGGGGACGAGCACGGCCTTCAGGCGGCCTTGCTGCACTTCTTCCGCGCCGGTTCTGCATTTGTGGTTCCAGCCTTCGTCAAGGTTCGATTTCACGACGCCGACATGGCCGGTCGGGATTTCGGTGACGACGGTGGGCTGGTGGCCGGGCGCGTTTTCGGCGCGCATGCCGTATTGGTCGTAAATGCGCGTGCGGCCTTGGCGGTCGGTGACGCGCACGTTGAACAGGTACAGGTTCAAACGGTGGATACCCGGCTTCAGCACGGTCGATTGCAGACCTTTGTAGCCATTGATTTTGTCATGGTCGAGGAAGGTTGTCGCATCAAAGATAGATGCATCATCATCCGTTTTCGGTGCACCGAAAGCCAGCGACGTGCCGGGCAGCGGCGGGGCGATGACGGCGTCTTCGGGCAGGCTGCGGCCGTCAAGCGCCAGAACCTCGCCAAAATGTCCGGGCGGAATATCGACAACGGGCAGCACGCGCACTTCGCCCCAGATGCGGATGAACCATGTCAGGTGCCAGCCGGGGCCGTAGATATAATCCTGCGGGCCGTTTTCGCCGTTGGTGGCGATGATTTGCCCCGCGCCCAGATTGCGCCCGCCGAATTTTTTGACCACATGGCCGGTTTCATATTTATCGACGTAAAAAAGACTGGTCGATAAAACGGCGGAGACGAACATCAGCCCGCCGATGCTGTAGATGATGGCGGAGGCCGTGGGGTTTTTGCTCAACCGCGCCAGCCGCGACGACGTATCGGGGCTCAGCTGCAATTTGCGGAACCAGACAAGAAAGCCGAGCGAGGCGAGGATGGTCAAAATAACGGTCATGGCGGCGGGCTCCGGAATAAGGGGCGTGATGAAAAATATGCGCACGGCAGAACGCCGCACGGCCAGAATACCAAGCGGGCTTTAAAAACTTGTTAATGGCTTTAGGGAAATTAAGGGCGGCGCGGCACGAAAATGACGCAGGTCATTTCCATGACGGGCTCGCCGTTTTGGTTGAACGTGGTGTTTTTGGTGCGCAGGATGCCGCGTTTCGCATCGCCGCCCGACGCGCGGATGCCGATAACTTCGCCGCGGTAACTGAGGCTGTCGCCCGGGCGCACGGGGCGCAGCCATGTCAGGCTTTCGATGGTGCGGCCAATCATGCCGCCCTTCATTTTGGGCATGGCGGCAACGATAAGCGACATAGTGAGGGAGGCCGTGTGCCAGCCGCTCGCGACCAGCTCGCCAAAGGCGGTGTCTTTGGCTTTTTCCGCGTCCAGATGGAAATCCTGCGGGTCGTATTTGCTGGCGAAGGCGATGATGTCTTCGGCGGTGACGGTGACGGGGCCGGATTCAAAAATCTGCCCTTCGTGCATATCTTCCATAAATGTGAAAACATCGTTGTCCATGACAACAAAATAGGCTGCGCGCCGTTTTTGTCCAGATGAATAAAAATAGACGAAAAAACAGCCGGATTATGTCATGCGGGCGCGTGTTTTCGCGGTTGTTTCGTGTTATAAAGTCAGCCTGTTACATCCCTTCCCGAATGCGGAGATATCATGCCGTCCTATAAGGCTCCCCTCGATGACATGCGTTTTGTGCTGAACGATGTTTTGCGTGTCTCGACCCTTTCCGCCATTCCGGATTTTGCGGCGCTTGACGACGCGACCACGGGGCAGTTTCTGTCCGAAGTGGCCAAACTGGCCGAAGACGTGCTGTTCCCGCTCAACGCCAGCGGCGACAGCGAAGGCTGCCACCATGACCGCGATGCGCGCACGGTGACAACGCCCAAGGGGTTCAAGGAAGCCTATGCCCAGTTCTGCGCGGCGGGGCTGCCCGGCTTTGCCTGCGACCCCGCCTATGGCGGGCTTGGCATGCCGGCCACGATTAACACGGCGCTTTCTGAAATGTTCTGCTCGGCCAATATGGCCTTTGGCATGTATCCGGGGCTCAGCCACGGCGCTTATAACGCGCTGCATGCCTACGGCACGCCGGCGCAAAAAGAAAAATATCTGCCCAAACTGGTGAGCGGCGAGTGGACGGGCACCATGTGCCTGACCGAACCGCAATGCGGCACCGACCTCGGCCTTGTCAAAACAAAAGCCGTGCCGCAAGCCGATGGCAGCTATAAAATCACCGGCACCAAGATTTTCATTTCGGCGGGCGAACACGACCTTGCCGGAAACATCATCCATCTTGTGCTGGCCAAAATCGACGCGCCGGATACGCCGGCGGGCATCAAGGGCATCAGCCTTTTTGTGGTGCCGAAGTTTATAGACAATGAACGCAACCCCGTTTATTGCGGCCGCATCGAAGAAAAAATGGGTATTCACGCCAACAGCACCTGCGAAATGAATTTCGAAGCCGCCACCGGCTGGCTGGTGGGCGAGGCGCACAAGGGCATGCGCGCGATGTTCGTGATGATGAACGAAGCGCGCCTCGGCGTCGGCTTGCAGGGGCTTGGCCTTAGCGAAGTCGCCTATCAAAACGCGGTGACTTACGCGCAGGAACGCCGCCAAGGCCAGCCCATCGACCAGCGCGCCGATGCGGCGGCAGCTGACGCGCCCGCCGTGCCGATTATCAGCCACCCCGATATCCGGCGCGAACTTCTGACCATGCGCACGCAAATCGAAGGCGCGCGCATGCTGGCCTATTGGGCGGCGATGCAGCTGGATATTTCGCAAAAATCGCCCGATGCGGTGGCGGCGAAAAAAGCCAAGGCGCTGCTGGATTTCCTGACCCCCGTCATCAAGGCGCACATGACCGACAACGCGGTTGACCATGCGAATGCGGCGATGCAGGTATTCGGCGGTCATGGCTACATCCGCGAACACGGCATG
>DQGU01000005.1:670-903 GCA_003524565.1 Rhodospirillaceae bacterium | reverse complement strand
CAAGGTGATGAAAGATAATCTTTTGCCCGCCTATCTGGCGGCGCTGGACGATGACCTGCGGGATGCGCGCGCGGCGGGCGTGCCGTCCGACATGACGGCGGCTTTGACGCGCGGCGTATCTGCCTTGAAGCGCGCCACGCTGCGTTTGCGCTTCCGCATTATCCGCGAAACCGTCAAATCCAAAATCGGGCTTGGCGGCGATGCGGGCAAGGTCTTGCGCGATGCGGCGGGGG
>DQGU01000005.1:0-413 GCA_003524565.1 Rhodospirillaceae bacterium | reverse complement strand
GTCGGTTGATTACCTGCGTCTTTGCAGCCTTGTGGTGCTTGGCCACATGTGGCTGAAAATGGCGGCGGCGGCCAAAATCCGCCTTGCGGATAACGCACCAGGCCGCGCATTTTATGAAACCAAATTGCAATCTGCGGCGTTTTACTACAGCCGCCTGATGCCGCAGACGCTGGCGCTGGCCGAAACGCTGCGCGCGGGCGCCGATGTGCTGATGGCGCCTGCCGCCGAAGCGTTTACACGCAGCCAGACAAATATTGCGGAAGCTACCCGTCCGCTGCCGACCCCTACACAGACTGAAACCGGAGAGAAAAAAGCATCATGAAAAAATTCGTCAAAAAGCTCGCGGTGATTGCCGTTGTTCTTGTTTTGCTGGTGGGCGGCGGGCTTTACGCCCTCGCCACTTTCGGCGCCCA
>DQGU01000038.1 GCA_003524565.1 Rhodospirillaceae bacterium | reverse complement strand
GGACGGCGTTTTGTGTTGTCTTGAAAGGCGTTTGATTGATTAGCGCATTTCACCCGGCGGCTTCGGCGCGCTCGGTCCGCGGCTGGCGGCAAAGTCGTTTTGCTCCTCCGCAACCATGACTTTATAGGACTGCGAGGCCTGCCCCATACGCATACGCTGCTGTTCCGGCGTTTCCTGGTTGGCCAGTTGTTCCATGTTCGCATGCCCCTGCGCGAGGCCTTCGTTGATACGCGCCCAGCTCGGCGAATTGAGGTTGTTTTTCGCCGTCACGATGTTGTCCTGATATTGTTTCAGCACAGGGTCAGACAGAATAGCCGGCGCGGCACTGAGCGCGGAAATGCTGGCGCCCGAAATCTTTGCGCCCCCTGCGATGACGGAGCTGTTACCATGCGCATACGAATGCCCCGCCACGGTCGAAGTTGCACCGTTGATTTGTGCCGCGAGTTTACGCTCTGCGGTTTCCGCCTTACTTGGACGGCGCGCGTCTTTGGCCATCGCAGAACGTTCGGAATAGCTGGACGGCATGAAACCGTCGGAACCTGAGTATTTGCTTTGAATAGCGCGGTCGCGCTTATTGCCGCCAAACATACCCTCGGCGCCGCCACGTCTTGAGCTATCGGAAATATCCGTCATCGCCGTCACGAACATGCTGCCAATCGGACCTGCCTTGGCGGTAACGCTTTTCATGGCGGTGCTTTCAAGCACTTCAGCCACATCGGATTTAGGGCCGCCGGCTGCACCGCCGCCGCCACCGCCGCCTTGAATACCCATTTGCGAAAGTGTTTGTTCAATCGCGAGAGCGTTTTTCTGAATCGCCGCCTGGTTGTCAATCAGTTGACCGCCTGCCTGCTCGTTCTGAACGGTATCGACCATAGGGCTCTCCTCGTTTGTTATCCGCGCGTTTGGCACGCCGCGGCATGGCCAGTGTTAAGACACTGGTATTTTCGCTATTAAATAATGTTAACACAGAAGCCGTATTATCGACAATCGAAACCGCGAAAAACCATATTATCTATTTGAATTAAATAGGATATTTTTTTCTCCCCGCCCCGAATCTGCCATCCCGTCACGCGGCCAGCGCCAAGGGGCCGCGCAGGCGGCGGTAAGACAGCGCCTCGGCCACATCCGGCACATCAATCACGTCCCGTCCCGCCAAATCGGCGATGGTGCGCGATACGCGCAAAACGCGGTGCCAGCCGCGCGCCGACAATTTCATTTTTTCAGCAGCGTCGCCGAGCAGTTTTTGCGCCGCCCCCTGCATGGGGGCAATCCGCGTGAGCATATCACCGTCGGCTTCGGCATTGGTGAACAGATGCGCGGCGCCTTCTGCGGCAAATCTGTCTTGCTGGCGACGGCGCGCCGCATCCACGCGCAGCGCGACATGGGCAGAAGATTCACGCGGCGGCGGCAAAGCCAAATCGGCCGCGCTGACGGCAGGCACGTCGATGTGAATATCGATGCGGTCGAAAACAGGCCCTGAAATTTTGGCCTGATAATCCGCCATACATTTCGGCACGCGGCCGCAGGCCAGCGCCGCATCGGCCGCATGACCGCAGCGGCACGGGTTCATCGCGGCAATCAGCTGAAAATGCGCGGGGAAGGTCACATGATAATTCGCGCGGCTGACAAGCGCGCGGCGGGTTTCAAGTGGCTGGCGCAGCGCCTCCAGCGTCTGGCGATTGAATTCCGGCAGCTCGTCCAGAAACAGAACGCCGTGATGGGCAAGGGATATTTCGCCCGGCTTCGCGCGCAGTCCGCCACCGATAATCGCCGGTGTCGATGCGGAATGATGCGGGTCTCGGAAAGGGCGCGTAGTCACCAGCTTGCCGCCTTCGAGCGCGCCTGCAATCGAATGTATCATCGAAAGCTCCAGCGCTTCGCGCGGGCTAAGCGGCGGCAAAATACCCGGCAGCCTTGCCGCCAGCATGGATTTGCCGGAGCCCGGCGGCCCCACCATCAGCATGTTATGCCCGCCCGCCGCGGCAACTTCGAGCGCGCGTTTGGCGCTTTCCTGCCCCTTCACATCGGCAAGGTCGAGGCGGATGGGGTTTATCTCCGCCATCGTGGCCTCCGGCCTTGTCAGCACTTGCGTGCCTTTCATGTGATTGAGCAGCGCGACCAGATTATCCGGCGCCAGCACGTCCAAATCGCCCGCCCACACGGCTTCGCCGCCGCAGTCCTTGGGGCAGATAATGCCCCGCCCCTGCGCAGATGCGGAAATCGCTGCGGGCAAAACGCCCGATACCGCGCGCAAACTGCCGTCCAGTGATAGCTCGCCAAGCGCGCTGTAATGCGAAAGCTCTTCGCCCGGAAAAACGCCCATGGCCGCAAGAACGCCCAGCGCGATGGGCAGGTCAAAATGGCTGCCCTCTTTGACGACATCGGCAGGGGCAAGGTTGACCGTCACCCGTTTTGCCGGCAGCGCAAGACCGATGGCATGCAGTGCGGCGCGCACACGCTCGCGGCTTTCCGCGACGGCTTTGTCGGGCAAGCCGACGATGCCAAAAGCCGGCAGCCCTTGCGTGATTTGCACTTCGACGTCGATATCAAGAACATCCACACCCTGAAAAGCGACCGTTTTGACGCGCTGAACCATATCCTTGCCTATCCCAAATCTTTTATTCAAAAAAGTTCCGCCCGAAGCAAAGACGGCTAAAAATCATTCTCCCGCCGTTTGTACCCCAAATGTTCTTTTTGGTAAAGCAATATTATTACAATATGGCATTATAACTTGACACAAAGCGTCATGGGCGTAGGCTATCGCACTATGTCAAAGCATGAACACAAAGAATCAACCGGTGCAGAAACGGCCGCGCGGCAATCGAATGCCCTCGGCAAGCTGCGCAGCGGTCTTGCCAAGGCCGTGTCGCGCAAAGCGCCCGTCTGGGTCAAAGCCTGCCGTACGCTTTTGCTGACCGCGGCAACGCTGGTGGGTATCGACCAAGTGCTGCTGCCCAACTTGCCGGGGCGCGCATTAACAGCGGGCGAGACCACCATGCTGCGCGAAGTGTTCAAAGATTCAGTCGATTACAACAAAGTGCGCGTGCATCAATCCGCCGCCGCCACACGCTGGCTGGACTGGCAGGGGGCGGAGGGGGTGACGCACAAAAACGTTATCATCATCCGCGATAACACCTGCAAAAACGATTACAGCCATTGCACCAGCGACTATCACAAATATGTTTTCATGCACGAAGCGGCGCATGTCTGGCAGGGACAGAACGGTTTGATGCCGGGGGCGCTGAAACTGGCTTTTGAAAATTACAGCCGCCTGCTGCCCGGTGAAAAATATCACCAGCACTACGAATACGGCCTGAAGCCCGACAAACCGCTTGAGAGCTATAACGTGGAGCAGCAAGCCAGCATCATCACCGATTATCACATGCACATCAAAACAGGCGCGCAGACCTACGCCTTTCTGAACCTTGACGATTACTCGAACTTCGCCGCCGAAAAAGCCGCCTACGAGCGCACCTTGGCGCCCTTTCATCAAAACCCCGCCTATTTGCGGCCTTAAAGCGATGAAAAATCAGGGTTTTTATGTCGCTTTTGCGGCCTGTTCGTGCGCCCGCACCTGTGGTATGAAATGTCATGCCCCTTAAGGAAACCTTACAGACGTATGTGGCCTTTATCGTGCCCCACAGCAGCGAACCGCAAAAAGGAATTGCGGTGCCCTTTGCCGTGGAAAGCCGCGACCTTGCCGACCTCGACATTCCGCGCGAAGCCTGCGCGTTTTATTTTTACGACGCGCCCGCAAAACTGACGCCGCAGGAAAGCCTCGCGCATAAAAAAAACACGTCCAAAGAATACCTGCTGGCGCATGAAACGCTGACGCGCCACGAAGTCAAAACCATGCTGGCGGGCAGCGATTACAAAAGTCTTGAAGGCCGCATGCAATGGGACAGCCGCGTCGAGGCGCATGATATTTTTATCGTCACGCGCAACCACAGCATCCAGCCGGTGACGGAAAACCATGTCGTTATCAACGCAAACTTGCAGCAGGTTTACCCCAAAACGCCGCAGCACGGACGTACCATTGCGCCCGAAAAACTGGCCGGGCTTTACAACCCCGTTTTGCAAAAAGACGTGCTGATACCGAGCATGCCGAACCCCCGCCGCCGCCGCCCGCCACAGGGTGATGCGCCGCCGCGCTAAGGGGGTTTTACGCCGTGGAAAAAATGCGCACCTTCGTCGAATTTATCGTGCCCCACAAGAAAATTCCCGCGGGCAGCGCGATTGCGCATGAAGTCAAAGACCGCGACGTCAAAAAACTGAACATTCCGCCGAACGCCGTCGAATTTTATTTTTTCGACAGCCCGAGCAAAAGCGCCGACCCCTATGACGCGCAGGATGACCAGCATAACTGTTCCGCCTTTTACAAGATTGGCGTGCGTGTGGTGGATGCGGCGGAAGCCAAACGCCTGCGCCGCAAACCGCGCGCGGCGCGCGGCAAAAACGCCAATAAAGTCGTCGCCATCGGCCTGACGCAATCCCAGCTGCGCGAGGCGTTCTGGCAGACGGATTTAAAACTGCATAGCCATTTCGTGGTCACGCGCAGCGGCAAACTGCGCGGTATCCGTGAAAACAATATTGTGGTGAATGACCGCGGAGAACAGCTTTTCCCCAAACCGCCCGCGACCACGACGGAAAAGGACATCACACTTCTGAGCCTGCCCGCCCTGCGCCGGCGGCCTAAAAACGGATAATCTTTACAAGACGTTCAGCACGGCCAGATAAAACGTATAAAGCGCGGCGGCAGCAAAGCCGACAAACAAAAAGGCCAAAAACCAGAAAAACAGGGGTTGTTTGCGCCGGCAGGCGACAGTGCGGCTGTCGGTATGCGGCATCTTGCCCGTTTTAAATCCCAGCCAGATTGTGCGCATCATAAACGCGGCAAAACCGCCGCAGAATACAAGGGCGAACAGCAGCCTTAGCCATTCGCCCATCATGGCCTCAAGCCGCCTTGCGCAGCGACAAACCTGCCCATACTTCCAAAAGCGCATCGCGCAGCGCGTACATGTCCTCGTCGCTGTGGAACGGCGTCGGCGTCAGGCGCAGGCGCTCCGTCCCGCGCGGCACGGTCGGGTAGTTGATAGGCTGGACGTAGATGTCATGACGCGCCATCAGCTCGTCGCTGGCTTTTTTGCAAAGACGTGCATCGCCCACCATGACAGGCACGATATGGCTGACAGACGGCAACACGGGCAGACCGGCTTCGGTCAAAATTCTTTTCAAGGTCGCGGCGCGTTCCTGATGCCGCGCACGCTCGGCCTTGGACGCTTTAAGGTGACGCACGCTGGCAAGCGCACCGGCCAAAAGCGCGGGCGGCAAAGCCGTCGTGAAAATAAAGCTGGAAGCGTAAGAGCGCACGCAATCGACAATGGCGCGACTGGCGGCAATGTACCCGCCCATGACGCCAAAGGCCTTGCCGAGCGTCCCTTCGATAATATCCACGCGGTCCATAACGCCGTCACGCTCCGCCACGCCCGCACCGCGCGCGCCGTACATACCGACAGCATGCACTTCGTCCAGATAGGTCAATGCGCCGTATTTTTCGGCCAAATCACAAATCGCGCCGATAGGGGCGATGTCGCCGTCCATCGAATAGACGGATTCAAAGGCGATGATTTTCGGGCGGCAACGCTCCACCGATTGCAAAAGCTGTTCAAGGTGCGCAAGGTCGTTGTGGCGGAAGATGTACTTTTCGCAGCCCGCGCCGCGGATACCCTGAATCATCGACGCGTGATTGAGCGCGTCGGAAAAAATCACGCAGTCCGGCAACAGCTTCGCAATCGTCGACAGCGCCGCTTCGTTGGAGATATAACCGGAAGTGAACAAAAGCCCGGCTTCTTTGCCGTGCAAATCCGCAAGTTCGCTTTCAAGCATCACATGATAATGCGTATTGCCGGAAATATTGCGCGTGCCGCCCGCGCCCGCGCCCGCCGTTTTGGCGGCGTCGCACATGGCGGCGATGACATCGGGGTGTTGCCCCATGCCCAGATAATCGTTGCTGCACCAGATGGTAATCTCGCGCTCCGCCCCCGCATCATCACGGAAAACGGCCTTGGGAAAACGACCGACCTGACGTTCCAGATCCGCAAACACGCGATAGCGACCTTCTTTATGCAGGTCGTCGAGGCGGTGCTGGAAAAAGCTGTTGTAAAACTCCAGCGCCGTTGTACGCGGGCGGTTTTTAAGGTCCGGAAGTTTGGTGAGCGTCATGGCGACCCTGCCTTGTTGTTTTTCGTGGTTTTCAGGCTTTTCTAGGTGTACACGCCCCCTTGCGCCCATGCAATATAATTACATAAGGGACTTGTTTAGTACTTGTTTGCATTCATAAAGCCCGCCTATCGCGCTATATTTGGCCGCCCCCGCGCGCTTTATCGGCGCTGCAATTTATATAGACCGCACGGGCACTTAGGCATAAGCTGACCCAAGAGGCCTTTTCAGGTTTTTTTAGGCCCGCAAGGGGTATTGAGAATGATTATTGTTTTCGGCTCGCTCAACGTCGATATCGTCATGCCCGTCGGCCATTTTCCGCAGCCAGGCGAAACGGTGCTGTGCAGCGCCGATTACCTGAGCCGCGCGGGCGGTAAAGGCTCTAATCAGGCCGTCGCCGCCGCACGCGCAGGCGCAAAAGTCGCCTTCGTCGGCAAGGTCGGCGATGATTCCTTCGGCCGCCGCAGCATCAACAACCTTAAAAACCACGGCATCTGGGCAGCCGGTATCGGCATTTCGGAGCGCCCGACGGGCTGCGCCACCATCGCCGTCGATGCGCAGGGTGCAAATATTGTCATGGTGGCGCCGGGTGCCAATCTGGATGCGACCGCAGACCAGGTGCCGGACGAAGTTCTGGGCGAGAAAAACATCATCCTCGCACAGATGGAAGTCACCCCCGCCGAAACCTTGAGCGTGCTGGCACGCGCGCAGAAACTCGGCGCGACGACTGTGCTGAACGCATCGCCCGCCGCGCATCTGGCCGAAGAAGCGCTCGCGCATATCGACTATGTTATTGTGAATGAAATTGAAGCGCTGCAAATGGCGCAAGGCTTTGGCAGCACAGAAACAGATGCGCAGAAAATCGCTGCCTTCATTTCCAAAAAAGGCAACCTGACCTGCATCATCACGCTGGAGGCTAAAGGCTCCGTCGCCGCGCGCGAAGGCAGTGTTTATGCCGTCGATGCCCTGCGCGTTGACCCGGTGGATACCACGGGCGCAGGCGATACGTTTTGCGGTATTTTCGCCGCCTGTTTGCAAAAGAACATGAACTGGCTGGAAGCGCTGCACCGCGCCAGCATCGGCGCCAGCCTTGCCTGCCTTGCTATGGGGGCGCAAACGCAAACCCCGACCCTCGAAGACATCGAGGCGCAAATCGAAAGCGTACCTGCGCCGCAAAAAATATCCTGATACTGGGTTTATTTTCCGTCTTTGATATAGATAAGGTTCATGCGTGTGGTTGCCTGCAGCCTGTAGCCCGCGGCGGCAAAGGCCGCCGGCAAATCCTGCTGCCAGTCTTTTTGCGAATTTTCAATCACCACCAAACGCGGGTGCAAAGAGGGCGGCGCATCCTGCAAAAACGGAATAAGTGCGCGGTCTTCCGCGCCCTCAATATCGATCTTAAGTGCATCGATATGCGTAATGCCCTGCGCAGACAGAATGTTTTGCAGCAAGTCGCAGCGGACCGATATAGCCTTTTCCGAGCGTTGCAGCGCAAGGCTGGAGCCGCCCAGATTGGTTTCATCCAGCACAAGGTCGAAATGCCCCGCGCTGTCCGACACGCCCGCCTGCTCCACATGCGTGCGCGCCTCGAAGCCGTTCAGGGAAAGGTTGAATTTCAAACGCGCGGCCACGGCCGGGTTCGGCTCGATGCTCAGAACGCGGCCTGTTTCACCGGCAGCAGACGCGCCGCAAAGCGAATAAATACCCGCATTCGCGCCAATATCCACAAAGATGCCACCCGCCAGCGTTTCGCGCAGCATTTTGCGTTCTTGCGCATCAAAAAACTGGGGCAGGAAAAGATATTTCCGCTCCGACACGTTATCGCGCATGTAAAGCCGGAACTTCACACCCTCGACCTCGGCATCGATAATATCGGGCCCGCCCTTTAAAACCAGTTTGCGCATCAAAAGCGCGCCGCGCCGCCCGAGCCAGTTCGCGGGCATGGCTTGCGCGGCGGCAAGCGCGCGGGCGCGCCAACCGGAAAGCGCATAAGTGCCGAAGGGCGATGTGGTATCGGCGGCGGCCATGCTGTTATTCCTTTTTGTCTTGCGGCGGGGGCGGCGGCATATCGGCACGCCATGTCACCGCTTCGGGCAGGACAACGCCGCGCGGCAGCAAAAGCCACGCGTGGCCGCGGCTTTTCATCAGCCCTGCCTGATGCGCGGCATCGTCGCCCGCACCCCAGAAAAAATCACCGCGCACCGCACCGCGAATAGCGCCGCCCGTATCTTGCGCAATCATCAGCTGCGCAATGCGCGGCGGCGCGGTTGTTTGTGCGGCTGCCGTATCTGCCGCATTTTCCGCGGGCGCTTCAACATCAATAAAAACGGGCGCGCCATAGGGGATGCGGCGGCGGTCAACGGCAAGGCTGCGACGCGGGGTCAGAACCACGCCCTCCGCCCCCAAGGGGCCGTCCGCCCCCAGACGCTGGAAAAAGATATAGGACGGATTCACATTCATCAAAGCCTGCGCCTCGTCCGGGTTTTGCTCCAGCCATGTGCGTATAGACTGCATCGACACGTTTTCTTTGGTCATGATGCCGCGCGCAATCAATTCACGCCCGATGGCGACATATTTATGCCCGTTTTGCGCGGCGTAGCCGATGCGCTCGACACTGCCGTCCTGCTTGACCACCTGGCCGGAGCCCTGAATGTGCAAAAAGAACGCATCAATCGGACTATCGACCGTTGCCAGCACTTCGGCACGGCCGATAAGCGCCCCTTCTTCGATTTCCGCGCGCGTCAGATACGGCACAAGCTGCGTGCCCTTCACACGGCCTGAAATGCTCTCGCCTTTCAAATCCGGCCGGAAATCGCCGAGGTTAACGGTGAGCAAATCATCGGGGCGGCCATAAAGCGGCACACCGGCTGCACTGTCCGCCGCCGCTTCGCGCAGCTGCGGTTCGTAATAGCCCGTAAACAAGCCCTCGCGTGTTTCGCCATGGCGCGGGTCTGCCCAGATTTCGTAAGGTATGAACTGGCTTTCGAAAAACGCGCGTGCATCTTCGGCTGCGGCAGGCCTGGTTTTGCAAGAGGCCTGCCAATCCGCCGCCGCGCCCGCATAATCAATTTGCGCAAAAAACGGGGCTTCGGCCGGACGTTTTTCAATCCGTGTGCAAGAAACGCCAAAGGCCGCCAGCGCCGCCGCATGGTCATCCGCCGTCCAGCCGGGCAGCGCGTCGAAAGACGCGGCGCGCAGATAAAAACCATCTTCGGGCGGGGGCAGTTCTGCCGGTTTCTTTTTTTCTTCGCAAGCAGCCAACAGCAAAAGCGCCAAAAACGGCGCGGCAAGGACATGACGGCGCAAGATTATCGGCATGGATTATTTTTCAGCAGCGCGGGTTTCGATAAGTGCCCAGTTCGGGTCCGATGCCCGCGTATCGCGGGTGAAGGTCCAGATATCCTCGACGCTGAAAACGCGGTCGGGGCTGCCGTCAATCACATTGCCGCTGGCATCGCGCGTGACGGAAGTTTCCTCCACGTCGAAATCGACGGTGACATAGGCCATGGTGCCGCCCAGATGCGCTTCGACAATGCGGGCGGCCTTGATGCGGTGGATAATCAGCTCGTTCGTCTGGCCGAGGGCTTCGCGGTTTTTAACCCCCGCGGCGAAATCTGCAAAAAGCTTCGGGCTCAAAAGCGGACGCAGCGTATCAAGGTCGCCGCGGCTATAGGCCATCACAATCATTTCAAACGCGGCGCGCGCGCCCTGCATGAAGCTATTCAGCTCGAAATAGCTGTCGGCTTCGGCAATGTCGCGCAGGCCTGTTTCGATACGGCCATCGGCATTGGCATCGGTATCGATATGCCCCTCCGCCCCTGCAAGGCTGACAACGTTGCCGCGCTGGGGTTCGGCATCCAGCGTCACGGCGTCGCGTCCCTCCGGCGCTTCGGGCTGCGCGGCCGTATCATAACGGTTGGGGCGCTGGCGTTCGTCGCCATGGCGCGTGCCCAGAACCGCATTCAGGCGGTAAATCAAAAAGGCTGCAATCAGGGCAAAAATAAGAATATCGATATACACGTCGGTAATGTCCTGTCTGGTCTAGGTTTCCGGCGGCAGGCCCGCGGGGCTTGCATGCTTGCAGTCTATATTATAAGAATACGGCTATCCAGCGTCAGAGGCTAGAAATCCGCCGCTTTAGACATAGTCCGGCCATGCGCCGCGCGCAAGCCCTGTCACCGTCATAACAAAAACAACGCGCTGAAATGAATATCTTTTTTAAACTGTTCCTGCTTTTGCCGCTTATTGAAATCATCGGTTTTATCGCCATTGGCGGTGAAATCGGGCTCGGGCTTTCGCTGCTGTGGCTTATGGGGGCGGCCGCTTTGGGCACCTATGTGCTGCGCGGACAAGGCGGCATCTGGTCGCGCGTGCAAACCGCCGATGACGACCTTTTCGTGGTCGAGGGGATGTTCGACGCCGTTTGCCTGCTGCTGGCGGGGCTTTTGCTGATTTTTCCCGGCTTTATCAGCGATTTTCTGGCTTTGCCGCTGCTGGCGCCGCATTTGCGCAGATTGTTTTTCCAGCGCATGCAAAAAAATCCGGACGGTTTCATCCGCCGCCATGCACGCTTCAACCAGAAAACCCGCCACGGCAGCGGCATGGGCGAAGAAACCACCATTATCGAAGCCGAATACACCGAAATCGACCCCGCAGCCCCTGCGCACAGCACGCGACCGCCGGAGCCGCCGCAGCACTTGCCGCCGCAAGGAAAATGACAAACTTATGACAAAGGATTCACGCTTGCACCCCCTGCGGCAGGGTGCTACCCCTGATGCACCTATTTAAACGCCGCCGCACGGTTTCGCGGCCACGAACATAAGGATTTTGCCCATGACCGAGCAAACGCAAACCCCGCAAGCAAACGACGCCGCCCCCGGCATTCAGGTCGTCGCGCAATATATCAAAGACCTGTCGTTCGAAAACCCGAACGCGCCTGAAAGTCTGGTCAGCGGTTGGCCGCAGCCGGACACCAACGTGCAAATTTCGCTGCGCCACCAGCAGGTGCGCGATGACGCCTATGAATGCAGCGTGCATTTCCGCATTGAAGCGAAGAAAAAAGACGACGGCAAAGTT
>DQGU01000029.1 GCA_003524565.1 Rhodospirillaceae bacterium | reverse complement strand
AAAAATTTCATCGGGGGCGAAACCGCCTGCCACCCCATCGGCCTCCACGACAAGGCCGAACCTGCCGGTTTTTTGCGCAGCGTCCGCTTTTTCGGCCAAAACCTGCGGCAAGGCAAAAACAGGCAGTGGCATGCCGCGCCAATAAAAAATATTCTGCCCGCCCGCGCGCGGCAAAACCGGTGGCAACAAGCATATTTCCGCGACGTTCCCGCGCGCAATTGCAAAACGCTGACCCGACGTCGAAACCAGCACGGCTGGCATCATGGCCAGCGTCAACGGCACGCGCATAACAAACACTGTGCCGTCGCCGCTTTCGGGCAACATCACACTGACACTGCCGCCGATATTTTCTATTTGCGTGCGCACGGCGTCCAGCCCGACACCGCGGCCGGATATATCGCTGACACTTTGCGCCGTCGAAAATCCGCGCATAAAAATCATATCTGCCAGAGCTTGCGGCGTGTGCGCCCCCTGCCCCTTTTCCCCCATTGCAGCTGCCCGCGCCGCTATCGCGGACATATCAAGGCCGCGCCCGTCATCGGCCACGGTCAAAACAAGATGCCCGTCTGCCGCCCGCGCAGATATGGTGATAACGCCTTCGCCGGCCTTTCCTTGCGCGCGCCGCGTTTCTGCTGGCTCTACGCCGTGTGCAATCGCATTGCGCACCAGATGCGCCAGCGGGTCGCGCAGCAAATCCAGCACCTGACGGTCAAGCAGCGTATCGCCCCCCGCCGTTTCCAGCCGCGCCGAAACGCCCGCCGCTGCCGCCATATCACGCACCAGACGCGGCAGGCTGCGCCATGCATCCATCACGGGTTGCAGCCTTGCGCGCAATACTTCATCTTGCAGCCGTGCCGTCAGCTGCGCCAGATGCGACGTCACGCCCGCGGGCATTTGCGGCACATGCAGGATTTTTTCGCGTGCAATCACCATCTCCGCACTGAGGGCAAGAAGGTTATCGAACACATCCCACTGCACGCGCAGCATGGCCGTGGATTTATCTGCCTTTTCGCGCGGGCGCGTGGACGGCACATCAAAATGTTCGCCGCGCACAGCAGCCGCCAGCCGTTGAATGAGAGTTTCTTCAGAAAAATCCGCCTCCCCCTCGCCGCCTGCCGCTGCGATATGTGCGGTCATATCCCGCATCATATCCAATGCCGCCAGCAAAAGGCCGATATGCGCAGGCGTCAATACGGATTGCCCCGCACGGACTTGCGAAAGCAAATCTTCCGCCGCATGCGCGATGCCAGCCAAACGGCGGAAACCAAGAAAACTGCACGTTCCCTTCAGGCTATGCGCTGCGCGAAAAACCTCCGCCAGCGCATGGGTATCGTGCGGCTGGCGCTCCAGCATAACAAGCAAGGCTTCGATGGATTGGAAACGCTCTTCCGCCTCGCTTAAAAAATCCTGCAATATATCATCAAGCCGCATGCGCCCCCGCGGGCGGCTTTCGCGCGCGCCCTTTATTTATGATGACGCGAAGGCATTAAGTTTCGGTTAGTCGCAAAGACTTGCATACAGCGGCATGCAAAAGCTTCGGGCGGCTGCAGCGAAAACGCCGCAACCGCCCGTAAAACTTCATACCATCAGATGCAGGTGATTACTGCGCCTTGATGGTGAATTCAATACGGCCGAGCTCTTTTTGCGCCTGCCAACCCAGACCGATTCCGAAATAATCGGCGAAACGTCCCGTGACGTAGGCATGAACAGAGCGCGGGTCGAGGTCATCCGCAGCCGTTTCGCCCTTGAGTGCGGCCTCGGCACCTTCGCGGAAACCTGCGTGATTGCCCGTCACAAGTACGCGCATGCCCGCGTTGCCTTCAAGTGCGGAGACAGAAATTTTCCCCTCCCCGTGGTTGCACTCTTCGGCCAGCACCAGAAGATTGAGCAAGACTTTGAAAAACCCGCGCGACGGCATGGAGAATTTAACGCCGAGGTCCGGCTCGAATTCCGCTTGAATGCGGCCTTGGCCAATCAGGTCAGTGAAGGCATCGCGGATGTCTTTAAAACCGACGTTTTTATCCGTCCCTGCTGCGCCGTAGGAAAGGCGAAAGGCCTTGAGACGGATGGACGCCTGCTGCGCGCTTGAGGCAATCAGCTGTACGGCTTCATCGCCGGCATCTTCACCCAGTTCCTGCATCAGCTCCACGCCGTTATTGACGGCGCCGACGGGACTTACAAGGTCATGGCAAATGCGCGAGGCAATCAGTTCAGTCACGCGCGGATGCAGTGTCAGGTTCTCGTTCATATTTATACCCTCTCCCCTTCAGGTTTGTTTTGTACGGATATTAAAACGGCGATGCGATGCCGCTTTGCGCCAGCTGGGATACCAGCTGCGCTTTGAGCTTTTCAAGTCCTTCGGCATTAAATCCTTCGGCGCGCACGGTCAGCACGTCTTCGGTATTCGATGCGCGCATCAGCCACCAGCCGTCCGGTGTGGTCACGCGCACGCCGTCGATGTCGTTAATCGACACGTCGGCCGTATTTTCAGCACGCAGGCGCGCCAGAATTTCCGGCGCGATTTTGAATTTCCGCTCCGCCGGCACATGAAAACGCACTTCGGGCGTGTTTTGCATTTTCGGCAGATGCGCGACAAGGGCGGAGAGAGGTTTTGCGCTGCGACTCAGAATATCCAAAAGGCGCACGGCGCAATAAGGGCCGTCGTCAAAGCCGTAATACTTATCGGCAAAGCAGATATGTCCGGCAAGTTCCCCCGCGAGGGGAGATTTCAGCTCCAGCGCACGCGCCTTGATGAGCGAGTGCCCCGTGTTCCACATCACCGGCTTGCCGCCCAGACGTTCGATTTCATCAAACAG
>DQGU01000121.1:3275-3428 GCA_003524565.1 Rhodospirillaceae bacterium | reverse complement strand
GCGGCGCTCAAGGCCAAGGGCATGTCGGCGGAAATGATTGCAGCCGCGGAGGCGCAGCTCTCGGCGGCGCAGGACTTGCGCTATGTGTTCAACCGCTGGACACTCGGCGCGGGTGTGCAGGAATTGCCGGTCGGCGATGCCGAAGATATTCTC
>DQGU01000121.1:0-3044 GCA_003524565.1 Rhodospirillaceae bacterium | reverse complement strand
GTCGGCGATGCCGAAGATATTCTCGCCGCGCTTGGTTTTTCCGACGATGACATCGATGCGGCCAGCCTGCATGCCTGCGGCGCGATGACGCTGGAAGGCGCGCCGCACCTGCTGCCCGAACATCTGGATGTTTTTGATTGTTTCATGCCCTCCGGCCTCGGTATCCGCCGCGTTGGCGCGGATGCGCAAATCGCGATGCAGGCGGCCTTGGAGCCGTTCCTTTGCGGCGCGGTCAACGCGACCCTGGTGCTGGACCACCACACGGGCATCGATGACATGCAAAAACTTGTTCTGATGGCGTGGGAAAAAGGCGTGAAGCGTTTTGCGCTTTGGCGCGATAGCGCCTCGCTGCTGCACAGCGCATCGCTTTTGCCGCAAAAATGGGAGACGTCATTGTTTGCCGAAGAAGAGCAAGAGCGCGGCATTCGCCCCGCCCCCGTGCGCAAACGCCGCGGCGCGCGCGCCTAAAAAAACTGCACACACCTGAAAAATACTTTTCTGCGTATTAACGCGGCGCGGGCGGCTTTTTCCGGCGGATACCCTGCGGCAGCGACAGCGTCGGTATATCGCGCGCAGAACCTTCGGTAATCGGTGCCAGCATGTCGCGCTGGTTTTGTGCGGCGGCTTGTTTTTGTTTTTCGATTTTCTCTGCGATGCGCTTGGCGATGGCTTCGTTTCCGCCTGCGCGCGCGGCGGCGATGGCGTCTTCGTCCTGATAGTTGCGCGCGTGCATATCCACGTTCTGGCGTAAAAGCAGACGCACGGTTTTTTCATGCCCTTCGCGCGCCGCGATAATCAGGGGGGTGTCGTTATTGATATGCCGCGCGTTTTTATCCGCGCCGCGGCGGATAAGGTCGATGATTTTTTCACTCTCGTCGAATTCGGCGGCACGAAGCAGTTGCCGGTCCAGCATTTGCTGGGTGGGCTTGTTGTCATTGGCGGCGGCTTGGTTGAAATCGACTCCGAAATCCAGCATGGCGTATTCCTTGTGGGCGGTACTGTGCGGGGCGGGATTCGCCGCACGGCGCTGCCTAACTATAGGCCGTTCACGGGGGAGGAGGCTATAAAATATGGAAAAATAAAGGGCGCGGCGGTTTTATTCCCGTATGCGCTAAAAAATATCATTTAATATCAAAGGCTAAAATAAAAAATGCCGACGCTAGGCATTCTTTAACCGGCGTTAGGATATCATTAAGAAAGATATGACATTCTGTAGCTGTTACCAGAATCGGCCACAGAAAAAGGAGACCGGACATGGGCAAAGAAGGCAAATACTTCCCCGAAAGCGATGCATGGGCAGCCTCCATGCCGGATATTCGTGGCGACTTCAAAGAAGCCTTCCCGCGCCGTGCCGCTGTCAGTGCCGATGCGCAGGTGGATGCCGAATATAAAAAATTCGCCAAAATCGACCTCAGCAACGCTTTTTAAATATCAGACCCGCGAAGCGGGCTCGCAACATCACATAATAAAATTAACTGCATAAAAAGCCGTGCGTCCAGCGCGGCTTTTTTGCGCGCGGGTTCCCTTCTGCATGCCGCGCCTTGCGCGGGGCGGCAAGCTTCTCTAGTCTTGTGCGCAAGTACATTCTTTCTCATCACAGACAAAGGAGACGCCCCATGTCCGCCGCTGCCATTCAGGAACGTTTGCAATCTTTGGGCGTGACCTTGCCGACGCCGGCGGCGCCCGTTGCGAATTATGTGCCCTTCGTCATTTCGGGCAAGACGCTTTACATCTCCGGCCAGCTGCCCACGGGGCTGGATGGCCAGATGGTCAAAGGCCAGCTCGGCCGTGATGCAACGCTGGAACAGGGGCAGCAGGCGGCACGTCTTTGCGCCATCAATATCCTCGCGCAGGCCAATGCCGCACTCGACGGTGATTTGTCGCGCATCACCCGCTGTGTGAAACTGGGCGGGTTTGTCGCCTCCACATCCGATTTCTTCGACCACCCCAAAGTCATCAACAGCGCGTCAGACCTGATTGTCGGCGCGCTTGGCGATGCGGGGCGTCATGCGCGTTTCGCGGTCGGCGTGGCCGCACTGCCCTTCGGCGCGGCGGTCGAGGTTGATGCGATATTCGAGCTGGCGTAAGCGCGCATGAAAACCCCCGGTATTTTTTGTGCGATTGATGCGCCCGATCTGGACAGCGCCCTTGACCTGACGCGCAAGCTGAAGGGCACGGGCGTTGATTTGAAACTGGGGCTTGAATTTTTCGTGGCCGAAGGGCCGCGCGGGATTGATGCGGTACGGAGCGCCGCGGGTGATAACGTGCGCATTTTCCTCGACCTCAAGCTGCATGACATCCCCAATACCGTCGCGGGCGCGGTCAAAAGCGCGCTGCGCTGCGGCGCTGATTTTTTGACCATCCATGCGGGCGGCGGGCGTGAAATGATGCGCGCCGCTGTGCTGGCCGCCGCAGAAGGCGCGGCGCAAAGTGGCAAGCCAGCACCGGTTTTACTGGGCGTCACGGTGCTCACGCACATGGACGGGCAGGATTTGGCGGGCATCGGCATCGCGGCCAGCCCCGCGCAGCAGGTGGAGCGTTTGGCAAGGCTGGCGCAGGCGGCGGAACTGGGCGGCTGTATCTGCGCCCCGCAGGAAATCGCGGCGCTGCGCAAATCTTGCGGTACGTCTTTCCGTCTGGTTGTGCCGGGTATTCGTCCCGCACAAAGTGCGGCGGGCGACCAGAAACGCATCATGACGCCGCAGGATGCGGCGGCGCTGGGCGCGGATGACCTTGTCATCGGCCGCCCGATTACGCAGGCCGAAGACCCCGCGCGCGCCGCGCGGGAAATCGTGGACAGCCTGCGCGCCATGGCGGCATGATGCTGTTCTAAAATTGATGACGGCGTGCGGTTTTTGCCGGGCATGAAAAAACGTCCCGACATGTATCGGGACGTTTTTTGTTGTCGCTGTTTGCGTGGCTATTCGCCGCTGCGCTGCGGCTTGCCGTGACCGTGGCCTGCTCCTTTGCCTTGCGGGGGCTCACCGTGAGAGCGCTCCTGCCCACCCTCGGCACCGTCCGGCGGGGGTGGACGCTCGCCGTTA
>DQGU01000159.1:19868-21867 GCA_003524565.1 Rhodospirillaceae bacterium | reverse complement strand
CGAGGGGCTGGGCAACCAGTTCCTGGCCAACATCCGCGAGACGGATGCCGTGCTGCACGTCCTGCGCTGCTTCGAAGATGAAAACGTCACCCACGTCGAAGGCGGTGTTGACCCCATCCGCGATAAGGAAATCATCGATACCGAATTGATGATTGCCGACATGGAAAGCCTTGAAAAGCGCGTCGATGCCCTGCGCAAAAAAGCCAAGGGCGGCGACAAGGAAGCCGCGCTGCAAGTCGAAATCATCGACCGCTGCCTGATTGAGCTGCGCGACGGCCGCCCCGCGCGCATCGTCAAGCGCGACAACGAAGATCAGGAACGCGCATTTCAAAGCCTGCAGCTGCTGACCTCCAAGCCCGTACTCTACATCTGCAACGTGCTGGAAAACGACGTTGAAAAGGGCAACAAACATACCGCGCGCGTGGCCGAAATGGCCAAGACTGAAGGTGCGGGCTATGTGATTATCTGCGCGGCAATCGAAGCGGAAATCGCGCAGCTTGGTTCTGACGAAGAAAAAATCGAATTCCTCTCCACCATGGGTCTGGACGAGCCGGGGCTGAACCGCGTTATCCGCGCGGGCTATCAGCTGCTCGGTCTTATCACCTTCTTCACCGTCGGCCCGAAAGAGGCGCGCGCGTGGACGGTGCGTAAACTCTCCAAAGCGCCGCAAGCGGCGGGCGTCATCCATACCGATTTCGAACGCGGTTTCATCCGCGCCGAAACCATCGACTTCAACGATTTCGTGAACCTCGGCGGCGAAACCGCCGCGAAGGAAGCCGGCAAAATGCGTTCAGAAGGTAAGGAATACGTTGTAAAAGATGGCGACATTATGCTGTTCAGATTTAACGTGTAGTAGGCTGATATCAGGGGGCTCAACATGGACAGGGGAAAATGGGCAGCTTCCGAGAAACTACGCAAGGTAATTTTCGGATACGACTTACTGTCTAGGTCTTTGATGGTGTTTGCATCCGGAGCTGAAGCTATTGCGGCGGTAGACGGTTTAACCATAGCAGAAGGTCACTATAAATTTTTTTCTGCAGATGGCTCTCCTTTGGAAGCCGTTTTCTCGATTCCAGCTCAAATTCATCACGGCCATAATACATACACCAATGGCGTTTATACTCTGAAACCGTGTAATAAAGGCGCGCCGCTCCAAGCTTTCCTTCTAATCGTGGAGTGTCAAGATGAGGCAAAATCCGGACTTTCCACGTTGCGTGATATCGAACAATTTTTACTTGATAAGCAGATATAGTTTGCTGCGCTATATTTAGTGGCATTTGACGTATTCACCCCATAACCGCTATAATAGGGCTCTGGGGAACCGGAGGGTTTGTGCATGGCAACAAACGGGGCTTCCAATGGTACGGGCGGCGGGCCGGTGAACGGCAATGACAAAACGCTGTCGCCCGCCTTCAACGACATCAACGCGGATGCGCAGCCCGACCTTTTGAGCGCGGCTGAATTTACCGCGGCCTGCGATGCCATGGCGCGCGATTATCTGGATGGCAAAGTTTCGCAGCAAACCCCGTCGCTGCTTTATATCACGGGTCTGCCCGGTGCGGGCAAGAGCACCTTTGCCGCCGCGGCCAAGGCGAAAAAGCCGGAACTGCAAGACGCCGCCCATATCAATTTTGACGATTTGCGCGTGTATCACCCGCGCTATGCCCAGCATGTGCAAAAAGACAGTGTGAATGCCGCCGCACGCATAGACAAAGCCGTCGAGACGCTTATCGGCTGGCTGGGCGAGGAAGCCGCGCGGCGCAAAGTAAACGTCATCCTTGACGATGCTGCGATGGGACAGGACATTACAAAACTTATTTTGGCGCCGTTCCGTGACGGTGGCTATGACATCAGTGCCGTTGTTGTCGCCGTGCCGTCGGTTGTGGCGCGGCAGTCTGTGCATCTGCGCTTTGAAGAAAACTTCGCCGCCGCGCGGCAGGGGCAGGACGTTATCCCGCGCTGGGTGAACAGATCGGAAGAGCGGCGGGTAGGGGAAGAG
>DQGU01000159.1:12237-19643 GCA_003524565.1 Rhodospirillaceae bacterium | reverse complement strand
CGCCCCCGCCGCACTCGTTGAAACAGTCGAGACGCTGGAGCAGGATAAAATCGCCCGCCGTATGGTCGTGGTTGACCGCCAGAACAACCTGCTGTTCAGCACCCATGCACATCCGCATCAGATAACGGCGTCGGATGCCGTGAAGCAGGAAATGCGGCGTGAGCTGACGGCGGAGGAAACCACCGTCTATCAGAACAAGGCCATGATGATTTCCATCCTGATGCAAGCGCGCGAAGGGGCGATGACGCCACCGGAAAACCCTGCTGCGACGCAGCAAAAAACGCCATCCCAGCGCAAGAAATTTTAAGCCCGAAATATCCGTTTATGTTAACGCTGGCCACGGTTGGTTATAGGCCACGGCGCGTTTTTTTGTTATCTTGGCGCATCCCATTTTAGCGACAGGAGCGCGCCCCATGAAAATCCATACCGTCAAGTTTCATCCTGAAAAAGCCCTGCTGAAAAAACAAGACCAGCTGGCCTGGAAAATCGCCGCGCTGGCCGCCGCGACCAAGGATGAAGACCTCGACGCTGACGTTGTGGACATGGTCAAAAACCGCATCATCGACAACGCCGCCATCGCCATCGCGGCCGTCAACGAACACGCCGTCACGGTTGCGCGCGACAAAGCCATGGCATCCGAAGGCATCGGCCGCGCCACGATTTACGGCCTGCCCAAATCGCGCCTGTTCGGCCCGCGCGAAGCGGCGTTTGTGAATGCGGTTGCCGTGCGTTTCCGCGACCAGGACGATACCTATCTGGCGGCGGAATATTCGCACCCTGACGATAACATTTCGCCCATCCTTGCGGTTGCGCAGCAGCTGGGCATCGGCGGCAAAGACCTCATCCGCGGCATTGCCGTAGCGTATGAAATTCACGTCGCGCTTGTTGGCACTGGCAACGGCACGGGCATCTGCCTGCACAAACACAAAGTTGACCACATGACGCATATCGCGGCAGCCTCTGCCGCTGGCCTTGGCGCCATGCTGCGCCTGCCGGTTGAACAGATTTACCACACGGTGAATTTCGCCGTGCATAACGCCATTTCGTCGCGCCAGTCGCGCAAGGGCGATATCGGCGCACAAAAAGAATTCGTGCCGGGCTTCAGCGCGGAAATCTCCATCGACGCGCTCAATGCCGCCATGCACGGCCTCAAAGGCCCGAACCCGGTGTACGAGGGGGAGGACAGCATCATCCGCCGCTTCCTTGATGCCAAGAACAACCCCGATGCAGAATACAAAGTCGAACTGGCCGAGCCGGGCGACAAGCTGCGCAATATCATGATGACCTACCCGAAAGAACACGCTTTCGAATACCAAGGTCAGGCGATCATCGATATGGCGCTTGAAATGGTCGCCAAGTTGCCGAAGAAATCTGACGGCAAAACGGTTGATTGGGCGCAGATTGACGGCATCCTTTTGGAAACCAGCCACCACACCGACCACGTCATCGGCACCGGCGCGCATGACCCGCAAAAAGTGGACCCCGATAGCCCGCGCGGTACGCTTGACCATTCCATTATGTTCGCGATTGCGCGCTCCATCCAGCTCGCCCGCTGGGACGAAGATGTCTATGACATCAAAGCGGAAGAAAAAGAAGAGCTTCGCGCCGCGATGCTCAAAATCCAGACCGTGCAAGTGGCGGAATGGGAACGCCGTTATCACAGCACTGACCCGAAAGAGCAGTCTTTCGGCGGCAAAATGATTGTGACGCTGAAAGACGGCACCAAAGTTTCCGATGAAAAAGCCTGCGCCAACGCGCACCCGCTCGGCTCCACGCCGTGGAAACGTCCGCAGTACATCAAGAAACTTGAAAGCCTGACCAAGCACCTGCTGAGCGAGAAGGCGCGCGCAAGCTTCCTTGCATCCGTTGATAAGCTCGAAACGCTGGATGCTGCGAAACTTTGCGACATGACGCCCGAAGTTGATAGCGCCAAACTGGAAGAGCTGAAAACCATCGGTGTTTACAACGCGCTGCGCGGCTGCACCGCCGGTGCCTGCAAAACGGAGAAATGCGCGTAATGACAAAAACATCCGCAGGACAAAAATTCCGCGACGCTATGCAATCCGCACTCAAAGCTGGCGCGCCGCTGCATATCGTCGGCGTGGCTGACGGCAGCGATGCGCTTGAGGCGGAGCGCGCGGGTTTTGCCGCCATCTATCTTTCGGGCAGCCAGATGGCGGCATCGCGCGGATGGGCGGATATTGGCCGCCTTGAACTGCGCCATGTGGCCGAAAGCGTGCAGCGTATCATGGACAGTGGCACAACCTTGCCGCTGCTGGTGGATATCGACACCGGTTTTGACGATGTGGCCGAAACTATCCGTACGCTGGAGGGCATGGGCGTTGCCGCCGTGCATCTGGAAGACCAGGAAGACCTCAAAGCCTGCGGGCATTTGCCGGGCAAGCACGTCGTCAGCAAAGACGCCGCCACCGACCGCGTTTCCCGCGCCGTTGCCGCCAAAAAAGATAGCGCCTTCGTGCTGATGGCGCGCACAGATGCGCTGGCGGTCGAGGGGATGGAAAAAACGCTGGCGCGTATTGAATCCTACGCAAAGGCAGGGGCGGATATTATTTTTGCCGAAGCCTTCCCCGACAGCAATACCTATGCCGATGTCAAACGCGCGGCGGGCGGCAAGCCCGTACTTGCCAATATGACGGAATTTGGCAAAGTCGCGCTCAAAACACCGGCGGAGCTGGCGCAGGAAAGCGGCGGCAATATCGACATCGTTCTCAATCCGTTGTCCGTCTATCGCGGTCAGCGCGAAACGGCGGCGAAGATGTACAAGGAAATCCATGACAAGGGCACGCAGCGCGACCTCGCAAGCAGCGGGCAGCTGCAAACGCGCGAAAGTTTTCAGTCCTTGATTGATTACGAAGGACAGGTCGCAGACCGCGCCAAGATGCTGGGCACGGATACGCCGCAAAAAAAAAGCGTATAGACTTTAAACCGTAATGTTCAGATTGTTGCCGCGGTACGCATCGACGGAGGCGGTGACCATCTCGACGATGCTCTGCTGCGCCTGTGCGTTTTGCTTCACCATCTGCGTTGTGATGGCTTGCTGAAACATGGCTTGCTGTGCGGCGATGGCGGCGAGTTCCATGGAAAATCCCCTTTGAAGTTTTATTATAAAGCCACAAAGGTTAATAGAATGTTAATTTTTGGAACATGCTGATTTCCAAGGACATTTTCCCCCTTGCCAGCGGCAGGGAGAGGGCGTAATTCATTATCATCACATCAAAAAACCATGCCCGCATCAAGGCGGCTTCTGGATAGAAAAGGATACCATCATGTCTGAATCTGCATCCGCACCTGTTATCGCCAAAGGCCTTGCCGGTATTTATTCCGACACGTCGCGTGTTTCCAAGGTTTTTGACGATACCAATACGCTGACCTATTTCGGCTATCCGGTGCAGGAGCTGGCGGAGCATTGCCGGTTTGAAGAAGTCGCCTATCTGCTCTGGCACGGCGAGCTGCCGACGGCGGAGCAGTTGAAAAAATTCGAACAGCAAGAACGCAGCGAGCGCGAAATTTCCGACAAAATGCTGACGGTGCTGAAACAATTCCGCAAGGATGCGCACCCGATGGATACGCTGCGCACCGCTATCAGCTTCCTCGGCGTTGAAGATGCCGAATGGGAAGACGCAAGCCCCGCGGGCAACCTGAAAAAATCCATACGCATGCTGGCGAAAATTCCGACGATTATCGCCGCCGATTTCCGCCTGCGCAGCGGCAAGGAGCCGATTGCGCCGCGCAAGGAACTCACCATGGCGCAGAACTTCTTTTTCATGTACTTCGGCGAAGTGCCGGATGAAAAAGTCGTGCGCTGCTTTGACGCTTCGCTGACGTTCTATGCGGAACATGGCTTCAACGCCTCCACCTTCACCGCGCGCACGGTCACGTCTTCGCTGTCGGATATTTATTCCGCGGTGACGGCGGCTATCGGTTCGCTCAAAGGCCCGCTGCACGGCGGCGCGAACGAGGCTGTCATGCACATGCTGCTTGATATCGGCACGCCTGAAAATGCGCAAAGCTGGATTGACGAGGCGCTGTCTGAAAAGAAAAAGCTGGTTATGGGCTTTGGCCACCGTGTTTACAAAAACGGCGACAGCCGCGTGCCCTATATGACCAAATACTTCCACGAAATGGCCGCCATCAAGGACGGGCAGAAGTGGGTGGAGATTGAAAAAATTCTCGAAAAAACGATGGTCGAGAAAAAGAACATCCATCCCAACCTCGATTACCCCGTGGGACCTGCGTATTACCTGATGGGTTTTGACATTCCGGTTTTCACACCGATTTTTGTCATGAGCCGTATCACGGGCTGGACAGCACATATCATGGAGCAGTTGGAAAACAACAAGCTGATGCGCCCGCTGTCCGTTTACAACGGCGTGCCCCAGCGCGCTGTGCAGCCGCTGGAAAGCCGTAAAGCGGCCTGATAAAAGCCCATTGGCATAATCTTTTCCTGCGGGGATAATATTCGATACCCGCAGGAAAAAGGATTTATTTATGTCTTTTAATTACAAAGATTTAGGCGACAGCCTTCGCCGCAAATTCGCAGGCGTTGCAGCTGCCGATGATATGCTCCGCCGCGTGGCGTTTGAAGAAGCCATGTCAGACAGACACGGCGGCGCGCAGCCAAGCTTTGTGCAAAGCCTGCTCAACGTCCTCGACACAAACGTGCCGAATATCAAGCCGGAGGTTCTGACCGCGGCGATGTTGCTGCCCATGCCGCGCGGTATGATGAACGAACATCGCGGGCTTGACGGCGTGACACCGGAGACCAAAGATTTGTATCTGCTGATGATGCGCAATCAAAACCCTGCCTTCGCCGCGACCCAATCGCCGGAGGCCGCACAGCTGGCCATGACATTCCTGATTGTGAATGCCGAGCAGATGGAAGAAACGCGCCGCACGCAATATGTGCCCTATGCCCAGTTCATGCGTATGGCCAGCGATATGGCGACGCTTAAATCCATGCTGGACGGCGGCATGGTTTCATCCGGCGCGCCGCAGCTTGATAAACTGTTCGCCGATACTGCCCAGCGTATCGATGTGGCCGCGAAAGATTTTTTCAATGCCCCGCAACCCGGCCAAAAACCGCCGCGCCCCTGATGGTGTGACTACGGCCATGTGCCGCAGTTTTCCGCCCGTGATGGCGGATAATCCGCGCGCGCTTATTCTCGGCTCCATGCCCGGCATTAAATCGCTGGCGGCGCGGGAATATTACGCTCATCCGCAAAATGCGTTCTGGAAGATTTTATCGGTCTTGTTCGATATGCCCGCGACTGACTACGCGCAGCGGCTGCGTATTATCACGGAAAATAATCTGGCGCTGTGGGATGTATTGAAATATTGCGAGCGGGAGGGAAGCCTCGATTCCGCCATTGAGGGCACGAGTATCGAGGTTAATGACTTCACCGCCTTCCTGACGCAACACAAAAATATCAGCCGCGTTTTCCTGAACGGCGGCAAAGCCGCGCAGGAATTCAAACGCCGCGTATTGCCGGACTTGCCGCGCGAAATTGCCGCACGGCTGACAATAACGCAGCTCCCCTCAACCAGCCCCGCACATGCGGGAATGACGTTTGCGGATAAAGCGTCCGCATGGTCTATGATTTCTGATTTTCAAGTCCTGAAATAATCCGCGGCGCGGTCAGATGCCATGCACGGAAACACGCGCCAAACAATATGGCGGCGCCTGATAGAAACACCAATACGCTATATTCTTTTTCGAATGCGCAGGAACCTCTCGGGCAGGATAAATCAAATGTTATTGCCGGAATGAAATAAGCGTAGGCGCACAAAATTGACGCCCAGACGATATAACGCCGCCATATCACAGACGTATCTGCGTCCATATTGAATGTCTTTCTGAGCAGCGCCCAAAGACAAAAACCGCCCGCGATACCGGCGGGCAGGCCGTACATGGTAAGCATTATATAGCTGCTGGCTTTTTGCGGTATGGTCAGGTCAAAAAGCGCGGCCACTAAATGTACGGGTATCTGCAAAAAAATGGGCAGGCCGGACATGACAATCGCCACCGCTGCAGCCACCATCACAAACAGCCATATAAAACACCGGATGAACCAGCTGCTATCGCGCAGTGTGCTGGCCGGATGCTTGGGTAGCAACCATATTTTCACGGCAGCGTAAAACAGAGATATAACAATAATCGCCCGCAGCGGTAGAAATACGCCGTATAACATGCGTACTTTATCGAGCGTGAAAAGATAGTTGGTCAAGATAATCAATATCGCCGCAGAAAAGCAAAAGCCTAGGGCTTTTCTGTACGATAAAGCTATCAAGCAACCTTCTCCACCGCGCCGCCGCGCACCAGCGCGCTATAGGCTTCGCGGATTTTGCGGGTGACGGGGCCGACTTTATAAACCGTATCGTCAATCTGGCCGATGGGGGTGATTTCGGCCGCCGTGCCGGTGGCGAAAAACTCATCTGCCGTTTTAATCTCGTCCGGCATGATGGTGCGCACATGCATGGGAATGCCCAGCTGGTGCGCCAGTTCAATCACCGTCTGGCGTGTGATACCGTTCAGGAAACAATCGGGCGTCGGGGTATGCAGCGCGCCGTCTTTGACCATGAACAGGTTGGCCGATGTCAGCTCCGCCACATGGCCGCGGTAATCCAGCATCAGCGCATCGTTGCAGCCTTGTTTTTCGGCGGCGTGTTTGGAAATGGTGCAAATCATGTAAAGCCCGCTGGCTTTTGCATGCACGGGCGCGGTATCGGGGGCAGGGCGGCGCCATTTGGATGTGCAAACCTTGATGCCTTTTTCAAGCAGGTCGCCTTTGTAGTATTGCGGCCAGTCCCATGCCGCAACGGCGAAATGGGTTTTGGCTTCGGTTGCGCCGACGCCGATTTGCTCCGCACCGCGCCAGACGAGGGGGCGCAGGTAACCGTCAGTGATGTTGTTGGCGCGCACCGCTTCGATACAGGCCTGATTGACCTGCTCGACGGTGTAATTAAACTTGATATCCATAATCTTGCAGCCGTCAATCAGGCGCTGGCTGTGTTCGTTGATTTTGAAGATTTGGCCGTTATAGCAGCGCACGCCTTCAAAAACCGCGCCGCCGTAATGCAGGGCATGGGTCATGAAATGCACCTTGCAATCGCGCCACGGCATCAATTTGCCGTTCATCCAGATATGGCCGTCGCGATCGTCATAGGGAATAAGTGCCATCTGCCGGTTTTCCTGCTGTTTACGGTGTGAAATTGAACGCAATCATACTATCCTGATTGCGGAGCGCCCACAACCCTTAAACATGTTTTATGTCTATTCAGCCGCAAAATACCGCCAGCGATACGCCGCCTGACCAGAAGCCCCATATTCTGGTCGTGGACGATGACGAACGCCTGCGTGCGCTGCTGTCGCGGTTTTTGAGCGAGAA
>DQGU01000159.1:446-11844 GCA_003524565.1 Rhodospirillaceae bacterium | reverse complement strand
ACGCCCGTGCTGCTGCTGACGGCGCTGGGCGAGACCGAACAGCGCATCAACGGTTTCGAGGCCGGCGCCGATGATTATCTACCCAAGCCGTTCGAACCGCGGGAGCTTTTGCTGCGCATCAACGCCATTCTGCGCCGCAGCGCAGCCGCTGCGCCAAAAAAACCCGAGGGCGTACCGCTGCGCTTCGGTCGCTGGCGTCTGGATATTGAACGGGGCGAGCTTGTCGATGATGCTGTGTCCGAGCGTATGCCGCTGACGTCGGTCGAACATACCTTGATGCGCGCGCTGGCCAGCCGCACGGGCGAAGTGATTGGCCGCGAAGAACTGGCCGAAATGTGCAACATGAGCGCGAGCGAGCGCACGATTGACGTGCAGGTCACGCGCCTGCGCAAAAAGGTGGAAGAAGACCCGCGCCTGCCCAAATACATCCAGACCGTCCGCGGCAAGGGCTATGTCCTGCGCCCCGATGGCGACGGCGTTTAAGGCGGGCGGCGCATGTCATCACGCATCATATCGACATTGAAACAAAAACTGCTGCCGAACACACTGTTCGGCCGCTCGCTGATGATTATCGCAACGCCGATTTTGCTTTCGCAGATGATTGTGTCGTTCATCTTTTTCGACCGCCATTGGGAATCCATGAGCGGGCGGCTGATATACGCATTGGCGGGCGAGGTCAGCATGCTGACAACCCAAATGTCCGAAGCGCACGGCGATACCGACAAAGAAAAAATCATCGCGGAGGCGGCAAAAAGCCTCGACCTGCTTGTGATGGTCGAGCCGCTGGTGCCTGTCCTGTTGAAGGAAACATCGTCGCCTTTTGAAAAATTCTATTGGTTCAGTATCGGCAGCAAGCTGGATATCGCGCTTGACCGCCGCCTGACGCAGCCTTTCATGGTGCATGACTACGACGCAGACAGCCGGCGGTTTAAAATCGTGGTGCAGCTGGATGATAAACGCATGCTTGTTTTTCTGTGTCCGGAACGCAGGCTCAACAGCTCGACCACTTATATTTTTATCCTTTGGCTGATTGGCAGCGCGGTTGTGCTGTTTGGCATTGCGATAATTTTTATGCGCAATCAGATACGCCCTATCCGCAGGCTTGCGATTGCCGCAGAGAAATTCGGCAAGGGACAGGACGTGCCGGATTTCAAACCCGTGGGCGCGCGCGAAGTGCGGCAGGCGTCGCGCGCATTTCTGGAGATGCGCGACAGATTAAAGCGTCAAATCGAACAGCGTACCGCCATGCTGGCCGGTGTATCGCATGACCTGCGCACGCCGCTGACGCGCATGAAACTGCAACTGGCCATGGCCAAGGACGACGAAACCGCCACCCATCTGCGTCAGGACATCGACGAGATGGAAAAAATGCTGGAAGCCTATCTGGACTTTGCCAAGGGCGAGAGCAGCGAAGCACCGGAAATGACCGACCTGCGCAGCATCCTCGACCGCATTCTCGGCCGTGCGCAGCGGCAGGGGGAGGATATTCAGGCGCAAATGGCGGAGCGGCTGATGATACGCGTGCGCCCCGTGGCGACGGAGCGGGCGCTGGCCAATATTATCGGCAATGCCTGCAAATACGGCAAGCATGTCTGGCTGAACGCTTACGAACAGTCGGACGCGATTGAAATTTCCGTCGATGACGACGGGCCGGGTATTGCCGCAAACTTGCGCGAAGATGTGTTCCGTCCGTTTTTCCGCATCGAAAAATCAAGAAACAAGAAAACCGGCGGCATCGGCCTCGGTCTTTCAATCGCGCGTGATATTATTCACGGGCACGGCGGTGAAATCTTCCTCGAAGACAGCAATCGCGGCGGCCTGCGCGTTGTGGTCAGATTGCCTCTTTAATCTTCTTTTTGGCTTTCTTTACCTTGCCTTTGGCTTTTTCGGCGGCGCGGCAGGCGGGGGCGGCATGGTCGATATAGCCCAGCGCCTGTTCAAACCAGCCAAGGCGCTTATCAACAGCCGCCATGGTGGGCGAGAGGTCGGCGGTATCGTCCTTCGCCCATTTTTCCACCAGCGACAGATAAAAAAGGCTGAAGGCGCTGATGGCTACGGGCGTGATGCGCGCTTCCTCAAGACGGCAAAGGCAGAGCATGCGTTTCATCGTTTCATAAAGACGATAGGCGAAACGCTTTCCTTGCAGCGGATGGCGCGCAGCGAAGCGGGGCAGCGCCTTCAGCGCGGGTCTGTATTCCTGTGCCAAATCAAAGCGCGTCATCAGAATTTCCAAAAGATTATCGCGCCAGTTGTCGGTCAGGTAATCGCCGACAGTGTCCTGTGTTTTTTCTTCGATAACGTCGAGCAGTTCGAACACGATATCCCATGTATCTTCGAAGAAAAATTCGACATCCTTCACGCTGACGCGCGCATCGGCGGCGATGGCGGTGTGACTGGCAGCTTCCCATCCATCGCTGCCCGCAATATCTGCGGCAATACGCAGGAGCAGCGGGCGCATTTCTTCGGACGGTTTCTTGTTATCCGCCTTTTTCCGTGTGGAAGCTTTGGGTTTTGCGGGTTTCTTTTTTTTGACTTTCGTCTGGTTTCCGCGCTGCGATTGTGCCATGATAACCCCCTGATTTCTTTTTAAAAGTACAAGGATTTTCGGCATGAGTAAAGAGCCTGTGGATATCGTCGGCATCGGCAATGCGATTGTGGACGTTCTCTCCAAAACCGACGACGCTTTTTTGCAGGCGGAACGCCTGAATAAAGGCTCCATGACGCTGATTGAAGAAGCACAGGCCGAAGCCCTTTACAAAAAAATGGGCCCCGGCATGGAAATGTCCGGCGGTTCTGCGGCCAATACGATTGCCGCTTTTGCGGGCATGGGCGGCCGCGCGGGGTATATCGGCAAGGTATCGAACGACCAGCTGGGCAATGTTTTTCGCCATGACATCTGCGCCAGCGGCGTGCAATTTACGACGGCGCCGCTTGAAGACGGTCCTTCGACCGCGCGCTGTCTTATCCTGATTACGCCGGATGCGCAGCGCACCATGTGCACCTATCTGGGCGCCTGCGTCTGGATTGCGCCCAGCGATTTGGACGAGCAGATGATTGCCCATGCCGGCGTGACGTATCTGGAGGGGTATCTGTTTGACCGCCCGCGTGCCAAACAAACCTTCCGCCGTGCGGCCGAAGTCGCGCATGCGGCAGGCAAAAAAGTCGCATTGTCATTGTCCGACTCTTTCTGTGTCGAGCGGCACCGTGACGAGTTCCTCGACCTCGTCGAGCATCACGTCGATATTCTGTTTGCGAACGAAAGCGAGATTACGGCGCTTTATAAAACCGACGATTTCGACCGCGCCGTCTGGCAAGTGAAAGAACATTGCGAACTGGCTGCCCTGACGCGCTCTGAAAAGGGCTCTGTTATCGTCAGCAAAACGGCCGAGCCCGTGATTGTCCCCGCAGCCCCCGTGGCGCAGGTGGTGGATACAACGGGCGCTGGCGATATGTACGCGGCCGGTTTCCTTTTCGGTCATGCACGCGGCTTCCCGCTGGGTGAGTGCGGCTATCTCGGCTCGCTTGCGGCGGCGGAAGTCATTGCGCATGTCGGCGCAAGGCCGCAAAGCGATTTGGCTGCGCTTGTCAAAATGCGCAAGGCGGGGTAGTTCCGTTTATATGGGCGTTTCACCCCTGCATCATCTGCGCAAAGGTGTGCTGACAATCGCGGCGGCTTTTGTGCTGTCCGCTTTTTTGTCGGCGGCGGCATCGCAGGCTTTTGTGCCGGAACTGGCGGCGGCGAAGGCGGGGCAGGGACTGCATGCGCTTGCCATGCATGGCGCGCCGAAATACCCGCCCGATTTTACCAATCTTGAATACATCAATCCGGACGCGCCCAAGGGCGGCGTTTTGCGCATGGCGAAAACCGGCAGTTTCGACACGCTGAACCATCATATCATTATGGGGACGGCGGCGGAGGGGCTGGCCATGACCAGCGACCAGCTGATGCAGCGCGTCTGGGATGAGCCTTTTACGCTTTATGGCCTTGTGGCTGGCAGCGCGGAGATACCGGAAGACCGCTCGTGGGTTGTCTATCGCCTGCGACCCGAAGCGCGTTTCCACGACGGCACGCCCATGACGGCGGAAGATGTCAAATTCAGCTATGAGACCTATCTCAAACACGGGCATCCGGTGCGCCGCCGCGTGTACGGCCTTGTCAGCCATGTGACGATTATCGACGACCGCACCATCCGTTTCGATTTCGGCGCGGGATACGACCCCGAAACCGTCATGATTTTGTCGCTGATGAACGTGCTGCCGAAACATTATTGGCAAAAACACGACATTACCAAAACAACGCTGACGCCGCCGCTGGGTAGCGGGCCTTATAAAATCACCAGCGTCGATGCGGGCCGCCGTATCGTTTACGAACGCGTGAAGGATTACTGGGCAAAAGATTTGCCGGTCAACCGCGGGCATTACAATTTCGATACCATCGTTTACAGCTATTTCCGTGACGACGATATCGCGCTGCAATCTTTCAAAGCAGGGGAATATGACCTCCGCCGCGAATACGATGTAACAAAGTGGAGCGGCGCTTATGATTTCCGCGCACTTGAAGACGGGCGCGTTATCAAAGAAGAAATCGCGCATGGCCGCCCCGAATGGCTGCGCGCCATGGTGTTCAATACACGCCGCCCCGTTTTTGCGGATGCGCGCGTGCGCGAAGCGCTTGACCAGATGTTCAACCATGAATGGCTCAACAGCACGCTTTACGGCAGTAAAATGCGCCGCATCGAAAGCGTTTTTGCCAATTCCGAACTGGCCGCGCGCGACAAGCCGGTGGGCGAGGAAATGGCCGTGCTGGAGCAATATAAAGACAAGCTGTCGCCCCGCGTATTTGGCGAGGCCTACAAATCGCCTTCAGGCCACATGCGCGACCGCCAGCGCCGCGCGCTGACGCTGCTGCGCGAAGCAGGCTGGACATATAAAGACCAGCGGCTGGTCAATGCCGAAGGCCGCGCGATGCAGTTTGAAATCCTCGGCGGCAGCAAGGCAGATGAAAAAATCGCGCTTGAATTCGCCCGCACACTGCGGCGCATCGGCATCGAGGTGAATGTGCGCACGGTGGATAGCGCGCAATTCGCAGGAAGACTCGATAATTTCGATTACGACATGGTGACGTACCGCTGGATAAATTCCCTGTCGCCCGGCAACGAGCAGATGAATTACTGGGGCAGCCAGGCCGCCAAACAAAAGGGCAGCCGCAATTACGCCGGTGTGCGTGATGATGTCGTCGATGCGCTGGCCGACAGCATCGCCCGCACGCGCGAAAGGTCGCAGCTGGTTACGCGCGCCCGTGCGCTCGACCGTGTACTCATGCACGGCTATTACATGATTCCCCTGTTTTATGCGGGCACGGATATGGTCGCACGCAATGCAGAGGTCAAAAGACCCGAAACCACCCCTGTTTATGGGGTAGTTCTGGAAAGCTGGTGGCGTGAAACGCCGCCAAAAACCGCCCCCTGACATATCCCTATTGTTTTGGGCGCGGGAAATGATTAACGTACTAAAAGAGAATGAACATTTGCCGAGGGGGATTTCTGTTCTCATGACCAAAGGTTTCAAAATGCTGGCGCTGGCCGGCGGGCTTATGGCGCTTTCCGCATGTGCGGTTCAGACGCCGGTTGCACAGGCTTACTGGCAGCGCGTGGAGGATAACTCCGCGCTCTGGATGACGGGGCCGAAGGCGCAGCAGCAACTCGATCAAGACCTCGCAGGTTGCGTGCGTGAAGTGGATGAACTGGTCGAGCTGGGCGCCCTGCGCGAAACCACGCCGCCGGATACCCACAGCGAATATCACCGCGCACTGGATGCTTCGGGCGACCTTTCGTTCTATGACACTCCGACGCGCCTTGGTAACCACAAGGTATCGCATACCGATTATCACGATTTCGAAAGCTGCATGCGCGTCCGCGGGTGGGAGCGTGTGCGCTTCGTTCGCTACGACACCGCACGTCAGGCGCATAAAACCCACAAAGAAACGCAGCAACTGCGTGTTTGGGGCGTAAGCGGCGCCGCTGCAGACCAGAAGGTCGAAGAGCAAATTCAGGCCGTTCGCGACAGCTACACGAGCCTGAACCAGTAATCAGCCTTACACAATCAAGGCCGATAAACAAAAACCGCCATGACGCACAGTCGTGGCGGTTTTTGTTTGGGGTGAAAATTTAAACAGACGCCTGTTTATTTGGCGCGTATTTTTTCAAGAAGCTTCAGCGCGCCGGCATAGGCGGCATCGACCGTCAGGCTGCCCATCAGGCTGACGCGTACTTTGCCGCTTTCGTTCACGGGCGCGTTTTCAAGCAGCTCTTCCGCCGTTTCAGGCGTGGAGACAAAAGCGGCCTTCGGCCCCCAGGGGCGATAGAGAACCGGATAGCCGGGGCCAAACAGGCCCAGCGTAATCGTACCCGCCGCCGCGGCCGCATGGGTCAGGCCGGAATCATTGCCCACATAAAAGGCGCAGCGGGCAATGGCGGCCGCTGCCTCCAGCGGGGTTGTTTTTGCAATCACATCAATGCGGCGGTCCTCGGGCAGGGCGTTCAGTACGGGCTGCGCCACGGCTTCTTCGCCGGGCGCGGCGAATACCGCAATGCGCGCCCCCGGAAACGGCCCTTCGGGCGCGGTCAGTTTCAGCGCGAGTTCCGCGAAATTCTCCCCCGGCCATGTCTTGCCCGGCCAGCGGGCGGCGGGGGCGATGGCCAGCACGGGGATGCCTTCGGGTATGATACTGGCGGCCTTGGCCAGTGACGCTTCGTCAAACCAGAAACGCGGCGAGGGCGGGGGCGATGCCTTGACCACACGCGCGACCTGTTCGACCTTGTGCATGCTTTTGCTCTGGCGGCTCCAGATATATCTTTTTTTGGTATGGAGCACGCGCGATAGGGGGCTGTTGCGCATATCGACCACGATATCCCATTTGTGCAGCGTCACGGCGCGCGCCAGCAACCGCCAGTGCCCGCCGAAGCGTTCCTTTTTCATGGAAATCACGTTGCTGACATTGGGAATGGCCGAAAAGATACCTGTCACCACCGGGCCGCAGGCAACCGTTACGTCAGCATCCGGATGCAAACGCAGCAAGTGGTCAAGCGCGCCAGTGGTGAGAATGGCGTCGCCAAGGTTGGTCGCGGAAATAAACAGTATCTTCATGGGCGGCGTGGGTGAAAACCGTTTCTGGCTTTTCTTCTGCTTCGGGTCGTCGTCTTGTTTTTTTTGTTATTATTTTGTCATTTTGCGGCGTAGGCAAGAAACAAAAACAGAATAGCCAAAGCCTGGCAGGCGATGCGGAATTGCATCATACGGTTACTGGTTTTATGGTCTTGTTCGCGGCCGCGTGTCATTACCACCATACCCCAAAAAAGGGAGGCGACAACCCCCAGAAATGCCATTCCGGCAAGAACGGCGAAAATGACAGAGAGGGGGGACATCACGGTTTTCCTTTATTGCAATAATGTGAAAGTAATATAGGCTTTGCCGCAGCGTATGAAAAGAGCAGCAGGAGCATCATTATGACCAAACTCATCGACGGCCCCTTCATTGCCCCGAAATCGGGCGCAGCCAAAAATCTGGTCGTTTTCCTGCATGGTTATGGCTCGAACGGCGATGATTTGATTTCCATCGGCCGTGAATGGGCGCCTTATTTACCGGATACGGCCTTTGTATCGCCGAACGCGCCGGAGGTTTGCGAAATCTGGGCGCAGGGGTATCAGTGGTTTTCTATCCGCGCTATCGACCCTGATGCCTTCGAGCGGGAAAAACAGGCCGAAAAGGCCATGCCGGCGCTGAATGCCTTTTTGGATGCGCAGCTGGAAAAATGGGGCGTGCCGGAAAGCCACCTGCTGGTCGTCGGGTTTTCGCAAGGCGCCATGATGGCCATGTACACCATGCCGCGCCGCCAGCGCCCTTGCGCGGGCGTTATTGGCTATTCCGGCATGCTGATTGAGGCCGAGGCACTGAAGCAGCCGCAGATGGTCAAAATCCCCGTTCTGGCCATCCACGGCGACAGCGATGAAGTCGTGCCGCCTGCCAGCCTTGGCGCGATTGAAAGCGGTTTTTCCGCCGCCGGCTATGATGTGGAAACTGTTATGCGCCCCGGTCTTGGGCATGGAATTGACGGTTTCGGGCTCACCCGCGGTCTCGACTTTATCAAGGAATGTCTTGATAAAGCAGGTAATAGCGCCGCAGCATAATTTAAAGTAAAACATTAAATCATCTGTAAAAACAGATATTTACAGGCCGTTTTCGCAGCCTGTGGATAAATTCGTGATATAATGAGCCTATGGGTGAAAGATTCGTCACCGTCCTCTGACCGAAATGGGTCGGGGCAGAGTGGAGGCGGGACGGACCGAACATAGGGAACCCCAACCGTGCATAACCATTTGGACAGCTGTCCGACTTTGGTACTCAATGCCGATTATCGTCCTCTGAGCTATTTTCCTCTTTCATTATGGTCTTGGCAGGAAGCGGTGAAAGCCGTGTTCCTTGACCGTGTGGATATTGTTTCGGAATACGACGAAATCATCCGCTCCCCCAGTTTCCAGATGAAAGTGCCGAGCGTTATCGCGCTGCGCGAATATGTGCAGCCCAAACCACGGCCGGCCTTCACCCGCTTTAACGTATTCCTGCGCGATTTGTGGACGTGCCAATATTGCGGCGATAAATTCAAAACGCACGAGCTGACCTTCGACCATGTGATTCCGAAATCACGCGGCGGCACCACGACGTGGGAAAATATCTGCACGGCGTGTCAGGATTGTAATTTGCTGAAGGGCAACTTGCTGCCGCTTGAATGTGGCATGCACCCGCTGCGCAAGCCCGTGCAGCCGACGACGGGGGAGCTGCAAGTCAACGGCCGTGCTTTCCCGCCGCATTTCCTGCACAGAAGCTGGAACGACTACCTGTATTGGGATACGGAACTGGAAAGCCCGTAAAAAGCCGCGCGCTTTATGTGCGCTTGCGCCCGCGCAGCAGCATAAACCCCGTAAAGCCCGCAAGGCCGAGCGAGAGCAGGAAATTCCATCCCGTCATCGACAGGCCGATTTTGCACATGGGCACGGTGCAATCAACAATCGGGCGGTTCAGCAGGTATTGGCGCAGGACTTCAATATCATCGGAATCGGGCAGGGCACCGCCGCAGGCTTTAGGGCCCATCCACCAGCGCTCTTCCACACCGACGTGATAGCCTGAAAGCCCAAGCCCCGTCAAAATCGCCGCACCGCAAAGAAGCAAGAACCCGAAGCTTGCCTTCGGCCATGTGCGCGCCGACGCGGCGGAAAGCAGGCCGAGGATAAGCAGCGCATAATAAGGTCCGCGCTGATAACGGCAGAGGATGCAAGGCTCACACCCGAAGCCATACTGCGCCGTATAAACGACGGCCAGCACGCCCGCGCCCGTCGCTGCCAGCAGCAGCGCCAGATTGCGGCGGTCGGTAAAAATATCCAGCAGGTTTTTCATGATATATATTTTATAGCGACAAAGCCGCCAATCAACACCACAAAGAAAATAATTGTCAGGATTCCGAGATATTTCTCGATAAAATCCTTAATCGGTGCGCCGAACTTCCACAAAAGGGCGGCTACCAGATAAAAACGGCTGGCGCGACCGATGATGGAAAACAGCGCGAACTGGACAAAATCCATCTGCGTCACGCCGCTGGCTATCGTGATGAGCTTGTAGGGGATGGGGGTGAACCCGCCCGCCAGTACAATCCACGCCCCGTGTGCGTTATACATGTCGCGGAATTTCACGAACTGCTCTTGCAGATTATAAAAGTCGATAATTTTGACGCCGACGGTATCATAAAGAAAATAGCCGATAGCATAGGCGAAAATGCCGCCCAAAACCGAACCCGCCGTGCAAATGGTTGCGAACCAGAAAGCTTTGCGCCGCTCCGCAATGCACATAGGTATCAGAACAAGGTCGGGCGGCAAGGGAAAGACCGAGCTTTCGACAAAAGCGATGCCAAAAAGCCCCGGCTGCGCATGCCTGTGGGCGGCAATGCGAAGGGTCCAGTCATAAAGCTTGCGGATATATTTCATCATAATGCCGAAGATTTAGCATGACGGCCTGTGCCGCGCAATCGGCTATATGTCATATAAAGCGGGAAGGGCGGAAAATCAGAAACCGAGCGAGCGTTTAATGCCCTCATACTTGCGCACCGCCCAGCCGACGGGCCCCGCGTATTTTTTGGCGACTTTGTTGAATTTATCGACCAGACGGTTGGCGATGTCTTCGGTGACGTTGACGGGCTCGATTTGCGGGGTTTCAAACCGCTTGTCAGCCGCACATTCGTTAAACGGAATGACAAGCCCTTTTTCCCTGAGACGGCCATAGGTATGCCCGGGCTCAAACACCATCACGCGTTTGCCGGCGGCCAGCGGTTCGGACACCATCGAAAGTGAATCTCCGGTCACCACGATATGTTCCGCTTCCTTGATAAGCCCGATGTAGGGGTTGAAGGTGTTTTCCTTGCCCAGATGCTCGTGGAAATTATACCCCTCGATTTTCAATCGCGCGCCGAGACCTTTTTCCTGCGCCAGTTCCTCCAGTCTTCCTTTCAGTTTGATGTAATTATCCTGATAGGTGCGGCGGCTGGTGCAGATGAAAACCGTCAGTTCATCATGCTGTGCGGATTTTGCAATCATGTGCTGCGCAAAATTTTCAACGTCATGGATATTCACCATCATCACAGCAACAATGGGGGATTTGATGTCTTTATAATGCGCGCGGAATTTTTTTCCGTGTTCGTCGAATATCTCTGGCGTCAGGTGGTGTGATACAAGGCTGGTATCGCCCAGCAAGTCAGACGACAGCCCCTCGTTAATATCCTTCACCATCATCAGCGGCGTGATGCGCGTCATCATGCCGCCGTAATAATGCGCACGGCTGAGCAAAATATCCGGCTTGCCGTGTTTGTCCATGTACATGGACAGCGCCTGCCGCGGGTCGGGCATGCCCGGATACATTTCGGACAGATGTTTGTCTTCGATATAATGAAAACGGCCGCCGAGTTTTTGCGCCATGCGCAGGCCAATACCTTTGAACCCGTGACTGTCGCCGCGCGTCGGGTCATCGTCGCCGATATAGACCATCACCATCGGGCCGGATTTGGAAGCGGGGGACTGCGCTGTCTCGACACTCATGCGGGCGGCGAACCTGTTGTGATTGAACGATTATAGTCTCGCACAGGATTTAAATTATGTCAATGAAAGCGGGCGGGAAGGCCTGAAATACTGAATAAAAACAATGATAATTGCAGAAACGCTGCCACGCGCACCAAAACGCAACCGCAAACCCGCCCGAGATTTCACTTGAGCCGACGCCCCGCCGTTATTATATTACGCCTGCATTCCTGCACGCCCCTGTGGTGGAATTGGTAGACGCGCTGGACTCAAAATCCAGT
>DQGU01000159.1:0-193 GCA_003524565.1 Rhodospirillaceae bacterium | reverse complement strand
TGTGTCGGTTCGAGTCCGACCGGGGGCACCATTTCAGAAAAATGAAAATCCGCGCACTACGGCAAAGCCGTAGCGTATCGCTTAAACCGCAATCACCGCAAAGCAAAGCATGTTCGCCTCGGCCTCTTCGGTGCGGAAGGGCATGCTGATGTCGTCGATGCGGCGGGCGGGTTTCTGGGTTTTTTTTGGCTGA
>DQGU01000233.1:5403-16429 GCA_003524565.1 Rhodospirillaceae bacterium | reverse complement strand
GCCAACAGCGACGAAGCCCTGCGCGAGGTTGCACTGGACATCGACGAAGGCGCGGATATGGTGATGGTAAAACCCGGCCTGCCCTATCTCGACATCATCCAGCGCGTGAAAGAAACCTTCTCCATGCCGACGCTGGCCTACCACGTCAGCGGCGAATACGCGATGCTGAAAGCCGCCGCGCAAAACGGCTGGCTCGACTACGACAAAGCGGTTTTGGAAACCATGATGTCCTTCAAACGCGCCGGCTGCGATGGCATCTTCACCTACGCCGCCTGCGACGTGGCGAAGCTTTTGAAGTAAGCGCCCACTGCTGATTTTAAAAGAGTCAATTCACCATCGGCCGTGTGCCGCCGTGGGTCAGGACGTCGTGGGCGACGTAGGACAGGGCGAGGGCGACGAGGTAGATGAAAACGCACATCCACAGTGTATCGCGCTGCGTCCAGGTCTGGTTCAAATGCGCCATGCGCTGCTTGTGTTTGACTTCGTAATTCCAGTTGCAGCTTTCCGCGCGCCAGAAGCCATAGAGCAGCAAAAGCAGGTTGCCAATCGCAAACCATTGCCACGGCACTTGCATGAAAATATCCGGCACCTTGCCCACCGTCAGGTAGCCCACCCAGGGCGCGCATTGCCAGACGACCATCACGCAAACGCTCATCAGCGCCAATTTCGACCAGAAACCCAGCTGCACATCGTCCGGTTTCAGCTGCGTCGATGTTTTTACATTCGCAAACATGCGGTTGACCTGAAACAGCACAAAGCTGGACGCGACGAGGAAAATCAGCGCAAAGACCTGCAAGGCCTGAAAGACGCGGCGGTTGCAGCCAACCTCGCTCAGCTGCTCGTTCACCGTGCAAAGAAGGTCATCGCCCAGCGCGCGCACATCAAAGGCGCAGATTTTAATCAGCGAGATGAAAATCAGCGCCAACGCCCATTTGCGCAAACCTGCGCGCGCCAGCGACACCCCGCGTTTCAGCATGAAAAGCGCGAAAACAATCAAAATGGGGGCGGATGCAAAATATAAAAATTTTGCAAAGGGGATACAGTAAAACCAGCAAAGCGCCAGCATGGAAAAGCCCGCCTTTTTATGCCCTGTCCGCGGTTGCGGAATTGCCCAGCCAAATCAATCTTTTGCAAGTATGCACGATTGGCGCGGATGTGGCTATTTTTTATATCCAGCCCGCCCTGATTTTTGCCGCAACGCCGCATAAACGCCTGTTTTCAATACTTTTGCGGCGGATGCGCTTTGACTTTTTCAAAGGGCAAAGGCATGCTGAAGCCCGTTGCCACAACAAATTGCATAATCATGCAGCAAGACAACAAGCTGACCATCGACATTATCGGATACGACTGCGGCTGGGGCGGCGCCGATTACGGCTGCGAAGACGGGCCGCTGAAGTTTCCCTACGACCAGCTTATCGCGCGGCTCGCGGCGGCGGGGGTGCAAACGGGCTGGCGTGCGCCGCTCGGGCTCAAACACCTCGGCCTGCATGACGAGCTTGCGAGCAAGGACAAGACCCTCGGCGTTTTGACGGAGGGGCTGAAACGCCTCGCCGCGCGCGTGGGCGCGGCTTCGGAAAAGCATCACATTCCGCTGGTCATCGGTGGCGACCATTCCTGCGCCATGGGCACATGGCCGGCCGTCGTGCGCGCGCGCAAAGCCCGCGAAGCCTTCGGCCTTATCTGGATTGATGCGCATCTGGATGCGCATACCTACGAAACATCCGCCAGCGGAAAATGGGGCGGCTGGTGGCACGGCCAGCCGGTTGCCGCGCTGACAGGGCACGGCCTGCCCGCCCTGACATCCATCTGCGGCCGCGGACCCAAATTATCGCCGCAGCATATCTGCATCATCGGCCCCCATAGCTTCGAGCCTGCGGAAAAAGAATTCGTCGAGCGCCACGGCATCCGCGTTTATTATCTGGACGAAGTGCAAAAGCGCGGGTTTCAGGCCGTGTTCACCGAAGCCCTCGCGCGGGTGCGCGGCGGCACGGCGGGCTTCGGGCTCAGCATCGACCTTGACGGATTTTCCCCCGCCGACGCGCCCGGCGTCGCCACGCGCGAAGATGTCGGCATTATGGCATCCGAAGCGCTGCCCGCCCTCTCCGGCGTCGGGCATTTGCACGATTTCCGCGGGCTTGAGGTTGTCGAGTTCAACCCGCACAAAGACATCGACGGCAAAACCGCCCGCCTGATGCTTGATTTAATCACAGGCATTTTCCTAAAAGCCTGATACTTAATTGAAAATTAAGTATCTCTGCTCCATACTGGAATTCCGGGACAGGAAGTTCTCCGGATTTCGCGCACTCCCCGCGAAGGCGTTGCAAAACGAAGACAGGATGCAAGGACCGCATGATCAAGATAATCGGTCATATTGGCGTTGTCGTGGCCACCATCGGCGGATATGCCGCGATGGGCGGTAAAATCGCGGTTTTGAACCAGCCGTTTGAAGTCGTCATCATTTTCGGCTCGGCCTGCGCGGCCTTCGTCACGGCGAATTCCAAACACGCTATCAAGGCCGCCATGGCCGACATCAAGGCCATCTATAAAAAAGACAAATACGGCAAGCAGGAATATCTCGAACTGCTCAGCATGCTTTATCTGGTTTTCAAGACCGCGCGCAGCAAAGGCTGGCTGGCGCTTGAACAGCACATCGAAAACCCGCACGACAGCGAGATTTTCAAAAAATTTCCCGGCTTTCACGCCGACCACCATGCCGTCACCTTCCTTTGCGACTATCTGCGCATCATCTCGCTCGGCGCGGAAAAACCGCACGAGATTGAAGCGCTGATGGATCAGGAAATCGACACGCAGCGCGAAACCCGCAACCATACATCGCACGCCATCCAGACCATGGCGGACGGTATGCCCGCGCTGGGTATCGTCGCCGCCGTTCTTGGCGTTATCAAAACCATGGGCGCGATTTCGGAGCCGCCGGAAGTTCTCGGTAAACTGATTGGCGGTGCGCTGGTGGGTACGTTCCTCGGCGTGTGGCTGTCCTACGGCTTCATCGCACCGATTGCGAGCGCGATGAAAGAGCGCAACGACGGCGAGCTGAAATACTACATCTGCATGAAAACCAGCATCCTTGCCTTCCTGCAGGGCGCCGCGCCGCAGGTGGCCGTCGAATTCGGCCGCAAAATTTTGCAGCACGACGTGCAGCCGACCTTCATGGAAGTCGAAGAAGCAACGCAGAACGTCACCGTTTAACCGCCGCACCGTCCACGGAAAGAAGATATGGCGAAGGACGACGAAAAAAGACCCATTATCATCATCAAGCGGGTCAAGAAAGTGGAAGGCGGCCATCACGGCGGCGCCTGGAAAGTCGCCTATGCCGACTTCGTGACCGCGATGATGGCGTTCTTTTTGCTGCTGTGGCTTTTGAACGTGACGACGGCGGAGCAGAAAGACCTCATCTCCTCCTACTTCGCGCCCGCAGACCCGCGCATTTCTGAATCGACCAGCGGCGCCGGCGGCGTCATGGGCGGACAGACCATGTCCGAAGAAGGCGCGATGACCGACGATAAAACCCCCGTATCCCAGCAGCGCGAACCCGCCGAAGGCGTCGGCCGCGAAGACGGGCAGGACGGCGTTGACCCCGCTCGCATCACCGAAAAAGAAATCGATGCCGAGCTGGAGCGCCGCGACGAAAAAGCCTTCAAGGAAACCGAGGATAAATTGCGCGAAGCGATTGAATCCGTCCCCGACCTGCGCGAGCTGTCGCAAAACCTTCTTGTGGATATGACGCCGGAGGGGCTGCGCATTCAAATCGTTGACCAGGAAGGCAAGCCGATGTTTGAAATCGGCTCGGCCAAGCCGATGCCGCAGGCGGAAAAGCTGCTGCGCCTGATTGCGCAGGTCGTGCGCGATTTGCCGAACAAGCTTTCCATCCGCGGCCATACCGATTCAAAACCCTATGGCCGCGACAATACCTACGGCAACTGGGAACTGTCTGCCGACCGCGCCAATGCCAGCCGCCGCGTGATGCTGGCCGCGCCGCTGGACCCCGTGCGCATTGAAAACGTGCAGGGCAAGGCCGACCGCGAACCTTTGGTGCCGAACGACCCTGAAAACGCGCGCAACCGCCGCATCAGCATTATCCTGCTGAAACAATCCATCGCCCCCGCCACGCCGCGCGCGGATAAAACAACGCCGCCCAAAACAACGCCGAAAAAAGACGAGCCGGCGAACCGCCGCCGCGAAGAAGGCGTTATCTACTTCCCGTGACAACAACACCAACAGACACAGAAGAAACGCCGCTTGAATTTTATCTGACGGCGGAATCGCCCTGCCCTTACCTGCCGAGCCTGCAGGAGCGGCGCGTGCTGACATTTCTGGATGAAAAAACAGCACCCGCCTTAACTCCGCTTTTGCAAAACGGTTTTCGCCGCAGCCAGAACATGCTGTATCGCCCGCACTGCGCCGCCTGCAAGGCCTGCAAAAGCGTGCGCCTGCGGCTCGGCGGTTTCACGCCCGATGCCGCCGCGCGGCGCATTTTGCGCAAGAACGAAAACCTGACACCCGCGCATGGCAACGCCCTTTCATCACCGGCGCTTTTCGACCTGTTCCACCGCTATCAGCAAAGCCGCCACGCGGACGGCGGCATGGCGGATATGGGGGCAAATGATTTGCGCGAAATGATAGAGCAGCATACCGGCCATGCACGCCTGATGACCGCCACGGATGATACGGGCGCGGTTGTCTGCGCGATGCTTTATGATGACATGCAAGACGGCGTATCCGCCGTTTACAGTTTTTTCGACCCCGCGCTATCGGCACGCAGCCTTGGCACATGGATGATTTTAAGCCTTGCCGCAGCGGCGCAAGCGCGCGGCAAAGAGTATCTTTATCTCGGCTACTGGATTGCTGCATCGCGCAAGATGGCTTATAAAGCCCGTTTCCAGCCCCTCGAGATTTTGCTAGAAAATGAGTGGAAAGATTTCAATACCGCTTCATTTTGACAGCAAGGAGAGCCTCCCTTGAAACGCCGCGACTTCATTAAAACCGCCGCCTTTGCAGGCGCGCTTGCGGGCGGCACAGCCGCCGCCTTCCCCGCACCCGCCATCGCCAAGGGCTTGCGCAAATGGAACATGACCACGACCTGGCCGAAAAATTTTCCCGGCCTTGGCACGGGCGCGGCAAAGATTGCGGAGTTTATCACCAAAGCATCTGACGGCCGCCTCACCGTCGAAGTTTACGGCGCGGGCGAGCTTGTGCCTGCTTTTGACGCCATTGACGCCGTCGGCAACGGCTCGGTCGAAATGGGGCATGGCGCGTCTTATTACTGGAAAGGAAAGACGCCTGCGGCGCAGTTTATTTCCTCCATCCCCTTCGGGCTTGTCGCGCAGGAACAAAATGCGTGGATTTATTACGGCGGCGGGCAAGCGCTCTGCGACGAAGTTTACGCCACCATGGGCTGCAAGTTTTTTTCGGGCGGCAACAGCGGCACGCAAATGGGCGGCTGGTACAACCGCGAGATTAACAGCATCGCGGACTACAAAGGCCTCAAACTGCGCATGCCCGGCCTTGGCGGTGAAGTCGCGCGCGCGGCGGGCGCGACGGTTGTCAATATTCCGGGCGGGGAGCTTTTGACCTCCATGCAATCCGGCACGATTGACGCGCTTGAATGGGTCGGGCCTTATAACGACCTCGCCTTCGGCTTTCACAAGGCGGCGAAGTATTACTACTACCCCGGCTGGCATGAACCGAATGCCATTCTGGATTGCTTCGTCAACCTTAAAGCCTTCGGGGAGCTGCCTGCCGATTTGCAGGAAATCGTCACCATCGCCTGCCAGGCCGCCACCGTGAACATGACAAGCGAAATGGCCGCACGCAGCGGCAGCGCCCTTGCGCGCCTGCGCGGGGAATTCAAGGTAGATGTCCGCCCCTTCCCGCGCGAAGTTTTGAAAGAGCTGAAAACCCTCTCGCGCAAGGTCATCAATGACATTGCCGCGGGCGATGCGCTCAGCCAGAAGATTCTGGCCAGCCTTGAAAAGTTCCAGAAAGAGCAGATGGACTACACCGACATCGCCGAGCGGGCGATGCTGGACGCGCGGGCGTTGTAACCTTTTAAAGAATCTGGACACCGGCCTGCGCCGGTGTGACGTACTGTATGGGGGGCAGCATGCGCGCCCCATCGCGCCTGTCCTGTCACAAAAAAATCGTCACACCGGCGCAGGCCGGTGTCCATCTTTCAGCACAAGAGAAGCGAGATTAAAACGGCATGCCTGCCCTTTTAAAGAGGCATACCTGCCCTTTTAAAGCGGCATACCTGACTTCTTTAAAGCGGCATACCTGCCGATGCCCGCGGTGCAGCAGCCTTGCGGCATTGCGTCCAGATGTGCGGGCGGCTTTCAAGCACGGTCGTTACCTTCATCGCCGCGATTTCGAAACGCGTATCCAGCTTATAGGCATCCTGCGTGCCGCGCGCGGCGGAATAGATTTCAAGCGCATCGGCATAAACGCGCTGCGCGTCCGACTGCGCGTAGCGCGGCCCTGTCACGGGGTCGGCCAGCTGTTCCATCATCAAAATCGCGCTGGCTTGAAAAAACAAACGCATATCGCCCGACTGGCGCGGGATAACGCCGCAAAAATCGCGCGTGCAGGATGTTTGCATGCCCGTCACATCGCGGGAAAACGCGAGCAGGCGGTTGTTCAGCCAATCCGCCGGCTGCGATGAAAAAACGGCAGGGCCGGCAAGGCAGGCAGCGGCGGCCACCTGACGGCAATCGCCGCCGTGTTCGCAAATCAGGCGCGCCATGGCCACGGGGCCGCGCGCGTACTGGGCGCCGGCGGTTTCAATATCGCCTTCGAAACGGTCAAGGTACTTTGCCCAGCCCGCTTTGAACGCGTCTTGAAACAATGCCGTATCCGGCAGACCTGTCTGCTGAAAATTCATCAAAATACACACCCTGTTTTTTATGCGGCGGGGCGGACGTGCCGTGAAAAAGGCGTGCGCCTGTCCTGCCAATATATGACGCTGCCGCGTACCGGACGGAATATAAGTCAAAGCGAAATATGCGAAAGCGGAGACGAGTTGTAAACCACAGGGGCGGCAGAGTCCAGATTTTTAGAAAAGGCTCTGATTTTATTTGATTTTATGGGGCAGCGCCGTCGCCATTTCGGGAAAGACGGCCAGCAGAAAAAGCACCAGAATCTGAATCGCGATAAAGGGAATCGCCCCCTTGTAAATTGCCGCCGTCGGCACGTCTTTGGGCAAAACCCCGCGCAGGTAGAAAAGCGCGAAGCCGAAGGGCGGGGTCAGGAAACTTGTTTGCAGGTTGATGGCAATCATGACGCCAAGCCATACAGGGTCGATACCCATCATGAGCAGCACCGGCCCCACAATCGGCACCACGATAAAAATGATTTCGATGAAATCGAGGAAAAAACCCATCACGAACATGACCAGCATGACAACCAGCATCGCGCCGAATTTTCCGCCGGGCAGCGCGTGCAGCGCGTCTTTTACCAGCGCCTCCCCGCCCAGCCCGCGGAAGACCAGCGAAAAGACCGACGCGCCCAGCAAAATCATGAAAACCATGGCGGTAATCTTGGCGGTTTCGCGCATGGATGTTTGCAGGTTTGTTTTGCTCAGGCTACGGTTCAGCGCCGTCAGCAAAAGCGCCCCCGCCGCACCGAAGGCCGCGGCCTCGGTCGGTGTCGCGATGCCGCTGAATATCGCGCCCAGCACGGCAAAAATAAGAAAAGCCGGCGCCAGCAGCGACGTCGCCACCTTTTTGCCCAGTGACACGCCCGCCGCCAGCGGCGGCAGCGCAGGCGCACGCAGCGGATGCCGCCACGCGATGAACGCGACCCAGCACATATAAAGCACCACCAGCACCAAACCGGGCAACAGCGCGCCCGCGAAAAGGTCTGTCACCGACATCGAATCCGGCGCCCAGTTGCCCATGTCCATTTGCGCCTGCGTATAGGCGCCCTGCAAAATATCGCCCAGCAGGATAAGCACGATGGACGGGGGAATAATCTGCCCCAGCGTCCCCGCCGCGCAAATCGTGCCGCAGGCGAGTTTCTGGTCATATCCCGCCTTCATCATTGCGGGGAAGCTGAGCAGCCCCATCGTCACCACCGTCGCGCCGACAACGCCCGTCGATGCGGCCAGCAGCATGCCCACGAACACCACCGCCAGCGCAAGCCCCCCGCGCAGCCGGCCAAAACAAAGCCCGATGGTTTCCAAAAGGTTTTCGGCTATGCGCGATTTTTCTAAAACGACACCCATAAAAATAAATAGGGGCACAGCGACCAGCAGCTCGTTCATCATCACGCCGAAATAGCGGGAAAACAAAGCGCCCAGCAGCGCCCCCTTGAACACGCCGCAGGCGATGCCGATACCGGCAAACAAAAGCGCACTGCCCCCCAGCGTAAAGGCGACAGGAAAGCCGAACATCAAGGCCACGCAGACAAAAGCGAACATCAGAACGCTGAGACATTCGCCCAGAAAAACGGGGTCAATGACCTCAAGCATCGTTATCGCCCTTCAGCATTTTCCATGCCTTTGCGGCGAGAGATAAACCCTGCAAACCAAGCAAAATGCAAAAAACAGGAATAAGCGTTTTCATCACATAGACGCCGGGCAGCCCGCCCGCCTGAAAAGAGCTTTCGCGTTTTTGCCAGCTTTCGGCGACATACGGCAAGCTGACATAGAAAATCACCACCACCATCGGCAGTAAAAAGAGAAACACCCCCGCGATATCGACCAGCGCGCGGCGGCGCGGCGGCATGCGGCTGTAAAAAACATCCACACGCACATGCGCATCATGCCGGAGCGCGTATGACGCGCCCAGCATCATCAGCGCGCCATGCATCCACAGATAACTTTCCTGCATCCAGACAAAACCGATGCTGAACACATAACGCAAAAGCGCAACGGCGACCGCCGTGATGACCATAAACAAAAGCAGCCACGAAACCGTGCGGCCGATAAAATCACTGAGCGCATCGACAGCCGCGATGAACTTGTCCATCAGGCACGGTGCGTAGGGGGGTGTCATTTTCCGCTGAATTTATTCGCGCGCGGGAAACCGTTGGGCGGCAGGACGCCCGCCTGCGCACGCTCGCCGCGCCACGCTTTGAGGTTCGTCTCCACGCGCTCTTTGCCCGCGCTGTACCACGTCAGGCCGTCCTTGAGGCGGAAGGTTTTGGCATCGCTGAGCCCGCCGTCTTTGTGACGCTGCAAAATAACGCCGACGCCCTTGGTCATTTCCGGCACCTGGTCGAGCGGGAAGACCAGCAGCTTGCGGTTCTGGCCAATTGCCGCTACCTGGTCATGGTTCGGCTCAATGGCGAAGCAGACGCGCGCCTCTACCCCGCCTTTGACCATCAGGCATTGTTTGCCGTTTTTGGTTTGCGACAGGATTTCTTTTTCCGGCACCACGAAACCGCGGCCGTCATCGGCGGCGACCAGCAGCTTGCGCGCCGGCTCGTGCTTCATGATGGTGACGATGTCGGCTTCGTTCGAAAGGTCTATCATCAGCCTGACCGGCTCCCCAAAGCCGCGGCCGGAGGGCAGCTTGTCGCAGGCCAGCGTATAGAACTTGCCGTTGGTGCCGAACACAACCAGCTTGTCGGTGGTTTCGCACGGAATGGCAAATTTGAAACCGTCGCCGTCTTTATAACTGATAGCGTCGATTTTCTCCTGCTCCAGATGCCCCTTCATCGCGCGTATCCACCCCTTGTCGGAGCAGATAACGGTGATGGGCTCTTTCTCGATAAACGCTTCGACCGGCACATCAATATCGACCGGCGCCTTGCCCGCCTGCGTGCGCCGTTTGCCAAGCGGCGTATTGGCGGCGAAAGCTTCGCGGATGCGCGCGACCTGACCGCTGATAGCCTTCATTTGCAGCTTGTGGCTGGCGATAAGCTTTTCCAGCTCCGCCTTTTCCGCGCGCAGCTCTTTGTCTTCGCGGCGGATTTCAATCTCTTCCAGCTTACGCAGGGAGCGCAGGCGCATGTTGAGAATAGCCTCGACCTGCACATCGCTCAGCTTGAAGCGCTTCATCATCACCGCTTTGGGCTCGTCTTCCTCGCGGATGATTTTGATGACTTCGTCGATGTTCAGGTACGCAACCAGCAACCCGCCCAGCACTTCGAGGCGGTGGTCGATTTGCGTCAGACGGTGGCGCGAACGGCGCAGCAGCACGTCCTGACGGTGGTCGATGAAGGCCTGCAGAACCTCTTTCAGGTTCATCACGCGCGGCGTCAGGCCGCGGTCGAGCACGTTCATGTTCAGCGAAAAACGCGTTTCAAGGTCGGTATTTTTGTAAAGCTGCGCCATGAGCAGTTCAGGCTCGATGGTTTTATTTTTCGGCGTCAGCACGATGCGCACATCTTCGGCAGATTCGTCCGTGATATCGTCGAGGAACGGCAGCTTTTTATTTACAATCAGCTCGGCAATCTTCTCGATAAGGCGCGATTTGACGACCTGATAGGGAATTTCGGTGATAACGATTTGCCAGCCGTCGCCTTTTTTCGGCTCTTCCTTGTGCCAGACCGCGCGCACGCGCAGCGAACCGCGGCCGGTTTCGTAAGCCTGACGGATGGTCGCCTTGTCTTCGGCCAGAATGCCGCCCGTCGGGAAATCCGGCCCCTTGACGAATTTCAGCAGGTCTTTGACTTCGCAATCCTTGTTCTCGATAAGAACATCCAGCGCATCGCAAAGCTCCGCCACGTTATGCGGCGGGATGTTGGTTGCCATACCAACCGCGATACCGGACGAGCCGTTCGCCAGCAGGTTGGGGAAATTCGCGGGCATGACAACAGGTTCGACCGTTTCGCCGTCGTAGGTCGCGCGGAAATCGACGGTATCCTGGTCGATGTCTTCCAAAAGAAGCTGGGCGACCTTGGTCAGTCGCGCTTCGGTATAACGCATTGCAGCCGCGTTATCGCCGTCGATGTTGCCGAAGTTGCCCTGCCCGTCCACCAGCGGATAGCGCACAGCGAAATCCTGCGCCAGACGCACCATGGCGTCGTAAATGGAGCTGTCGCCATGCGGGTGATATTTACCGATGAC
>DQGU01000233.1:0-5238 GCA_003524565.1 Rhodospirillaceae bacterium | reverse complement strand
AAGTTGCCCTGCCCGTCCACCAGCGGATAGCGCACAGCGAAATCCTGCGCCAGACGCACCATGGCGTCGTAAATGGAGCTGTCGCCATGCGGGTGATATTTACCGATGACGTCGCCCACAATACGCGCCGATTTTTTGGGCGGCGTTTCGGGCTTCAGGTTCAATTGATACATGGCATAGAGCACGCGGCGATGCACAGGCTTCAGCCCGTCACGCACGTCGGGCAGCGAGCGCGACATGATGGTCGAGAGCGCGTAGGAAAGATACTTCTCGCTCAGAATCTCGCCCAGCTCGCGGTTCTGGATATCCACCGCGACGACGGAATTGTCACTGCCTGATTTTTTGCCTGTCTTTTTAGCCATAGCGGCGTTTTTAGCGCAAATTCGCCCCCAAAACAACCCGTAAAGGCAGGATTTCAGGCGGCGGTTTCCGGTTCTGCCGCGCCAATTTTACGGGAAAAGCGGGCTTCGAGCCGCAGGCGCGCTTCCGGCAGGTTGGTATTGGCCAGCGAAAAGACGCGGTGCAGCAGGAAATGCCCCGTCAGGCGCAAACCGTCCAGCACGTCGGCGTCTTCGAACCTTGCCTCCCCCCGCAAAAACGGCGGCAGGGCGAGCAGGCGGTCTTTATACGGCGCGCCCGCTTCGGCACTGACGGCGCAGCCGGATTTGGGGCTGACGTAAACAAGGTTATCCACAGCCCCCGTCGAGACGCATTTGGAAAGGTCGATGCCGAAGCCCAGTTCGCGCAGCAGCCCCAGCTCCCAGAAAATATAGCTCGGCCCCCACAAATCGCCGGAAAAACTATCCAGCAGCGCGGCCAGCCCCGCGAAGACCGCCGGATGCTTTTCCCGCTCCGGCAGGCAGCGGTCGGCAATGGCGCAGGCGGATTGCAGCGCGGTCAAACGCTCCGCATCGTGCATGACTTCGGCGGCATGGCTTTTTTCCAGCTCCAGCGTAAAGGTGCCCAGCTGGCTTGACGCCTTCGCCTGCCAGCGCGCGTTCACCACATTGCCGATATCAAGAACCCCGCGCGATTTGGCCGACGTCGCGCCATAGACATAGCCCATGGTGCGGCCATAGGCCTCCGTCAGCAGCGACACAACCGCACCGTTTTCGCCATGCGGGCGAAGCGACAGGATGATGCCGGTCTCGCGCCATTCAAGCATCGGTTATGCCGCAGCCCTCTGCCCCTCGCCCACGGCGGCGTCGATAACGCCCGCGACGTGTTTGGTATAGCGGCTGTAATCGAATACTTTATCAAGCCCTTCGGCGCCGAGCGTTTTTATTACCGCCGCATCACCCGCAAGGCGCGTTTTGAAATCGGGGCCGTCCAGATTGTCCCAGACCGCCATGGCTTGCGCTTGCACGGTTTTATAGGCGTCTTCACGGCTCATGCCGCCATCGACCAGCGCCAGCAGCGCCGCCTGCGAAAACACGAGCCCCTTGAGGCTTTCCATGTTGCGCTTCATGCGCTCCGGATAGACCAGCAGGTTTTCAATCACGCCCGCAAGGCGGTTCAAGGCGAAATCCGCCACAATCGTCGCATCGGGCGCAATCACGCGCTCCACCGCCGAATGCGAAATATCGCGTTCATGCCACAGCGCGACGTTTTCAAGCGCGGGCGTGACCGACGCGCGTATCAACCGCGCCAGACCCGTCAGGTTCTCGGTCAGGACAGGGTTGCGCTTGTGCGGCATGGCGGAGGAGCCTTTTTGCCCCGCGCTGAAAAATTCTTCCGCCTCGCGCACTTCGGTGCGCTGCAAATGGCGGATTTCGGTCGCGAGGTTTTCGATGCTGCTGGCAATCACGCCCAGAACGGAAAAGAACATCGCATGGCGGTCGCGCGGAATAACCTGCGTGGAAACGGGCTCTTCGCGCATGCCGAGTTTTTTGGCGACAAAGGCCTGCACGCGCGGGTCGATGGTGGCGAAGGTACCGACCGCCCCCGAAATAGCGACGGTGGAAATTTCATCGCGCGCCAGTTCCATGCGGCGGCGGGCACGCAAAAAGGCGGTATAGTGACCGGCGAGTTTGAGGCCGAAAGTCGTCGGCTCCCCATGGATGCCGTGGCTGCGCCCGACGCAAAGCGTGTTTTTATGCTCGAGCGCGCGGCGGCGCAGCGCCGCCAGCACGCGGTCAAGCCCCGCCAAAATCATGTCCGACGCCTGCCGCAGTTGCAGCGCGAAGGCCGTATCCAAAACGTCCGACGACGTCATGCCCAGATGGATATGCCGCGCATCCTCGCCCACATATTCGCCCACGTTGGTCAAAAACGCGATGACGTCGTGCTTCACTTCCCGCTCGATGGCGTCGATGCGCTCTGCATTGAAACCTGCCTTCGCGCGGATTTTTTCGGTCACGCCCGCAGGAATAACGCCAAGGCTTTCCTGCGCTTCGCAGGCGACCAGCTCAACCTCCAGCCACGTCCTGTATTTGTTTTCCTGCGTCCAGATGGCGGCCATGTCGGGGCGTGAAAAACGGGGTATCATGCGGGGATGTTTCCTTGTGCCAGCTGTTTAAGGGTAATGTTGCCAAGGGCGGATGCGCGCAGCGCCTCGCCGCGTTTCAAAACATCGTCCACGCTTTGCATTGCGCGGATATGGCGCAGGCTGCGCGCGCTGAAAGCGTCGCGGGCGCGCAGCGCTTCCATCATCTGCTGTACCGACGTTTCATCAAACGGACGCCCCGGCAGATATTCCGGACGCCGCCCGACGGTCAGCGCCAGAATACCGCTTTCGACGAGGGAGGAGAGAATATCCTCAATCACCGCAGACGGCACGCGCAGCCGCGCGGCAAGGCGGGCAAGGCCGATGCCTTTTTGTTCGGCATAAAAAGTTTCACCGATGACGGCGCAGATTTGCAGGGCGACTTTTTCGCGCAGGTGCGGACTGACGCGCATATCGCGGCGCGACAGCGGCTGGTTCGACGGGTATTGAATGTAATAACACATCGCCGCCCCGACCAGCACCACCAGCCAGCCGACGTAAATCCATATCATGAACAAAATCAGCGCGGCGAAGGCGGAATAAATCGCCGCATAGCTGGCCGAGCCCGCTACGAAAACGCCGAACATCTGGCCAAGCACTTTCCAAAGAACGCCCGTAATAAACCCCGCCGTGACCGCCGGCACAAAACGCACGCGCGTATTGGGCATGAACATATAAAGCGCGGTAAAAGCAACGCCGAACAGGGCATAGGGCACAATCTGAAACAGCCCGCCGAACAGCATGTCGATGATTTCGGGCGGCAGGCGCAAACCGTCTTGCAGCCAGATGCGCGTTGTGGCCGCGTGCTGCATGGTCGTGGTCATAGCCACCGACAGGAACAGCAAAAGCGGGCCGATGAAAAGAACGCCCAGATAATCGCGCACGCGCTGCGCAAAGCTGCGCGTTTCGCTGACGTGCCAGATGTCGTTGAAGGCGGTTTCGATTTTGTGCATCAGCGCAATCACGCTGTAGATAAGCAGCGCCATACCCACCGCGCCCAGAACGCCGACCTGAATATTATCGACGAAGGTGACGATGCGCGCGGCGATGTCTTGCCCCTGCTCGCCCAGCGGTTCCAGAAAATCCTGCAAAAAAGGCTCGATACGGTTATGCGCGCCGATACCTTTTAAAACGGAAAAGCTGATAGCCAGCACGGGGGCGAAAGACAGCAGCGTCGTATAGACAAGACTGGTCGCGCGCAGCCCCAGATACCCCTCTTTCAAATCACGCCCGACCGCCAGAACAAGACGCAGCGCCAGCAGCGGCGCGCGGATGAAAAGCGGGCGCTCCTGCACGCCCGCCCCCCATATCCATTCGCCAAGGCTGTCGATGCTGCGGCGTATCACGGTGCCGTGCCGCCTTCAGCCGGTGCGGGTGCGGGCTGCTGGCCGCCAAAAAGGCCGCCGCCGCCCAGCAGGTTTTGTATCGCTGCGCCGGGGTCTTTTTTAAGGTCGCCTTTGAGGTTTTTCAGGTTCTGCTCCAGCGCCTTGCCCTGCTCCTTGATGGCTTCGGGGTTGCTGACCGCGTTTTGAATAACGGTTTTGAAATCGGGGCGCACGCGGATGTTGCTGAAGGGGCCGGTAATATCCACCGGCACACCCACGCCCGACGCATTTTCGGCGCCGGACGATGCCGTCAGCACGGGGGTCACGCGGTACTTCAGGTATTTGCGCGGCAAATCGACCGTGCCGCTGCCGCCCGCCTGCACCAGCGGGCCGCGCATGCGGAAATCGTTGTTGGTGACGATGCCCGACGCGATGGTGAACGTGCCGCCAAGGTCCACGAATTCCGTTTTCCCCTCGCCCACGCCCGCATCTTGCAGCCCGCGCTGTATCATTTGCGCGATGTTCACAAAATCGATGCCGGTCAGCGCGCCGTTTTTAAACGTCACGTTGCCATTGCCGTTCAGGTTGGAAATGATTTCCTTCTGGCTCACGCCCTTCGACGTGACGCTGACATTGGCATCGGCCGCGCCGCTGAGTTTTTTGAAATCCGCGAATTTTTCCAAAACCGGCTGCGCCTGCACGTCTTTCATTTTGAAATTGAAGGTCTGGTGCGCAGCCCCGCTGGCGGGGACGGCCAGCAGCATATCGGCACTGAAAAGCCCGCCGAAAAGCGATGCCTCGGACGATGACGCCTTCAGCGCGCCGTTTTCCAGTTCAGCGCGCAGGGTGCTTGCGCCGACCTCGACTCCGCGCACGGAGAAGCCTTGGGTTTTCAGCTGCACATCCGCATCAACCGCGCGCAGACCGCTGAAATCGATGGGCGTTGCATCCCAATCGGTCTGGCCACCTGCGGAGGCCGCGGATGCACCCGAAGACGCCGCCGCATCGCCGCCCATGAAACGGTCAAGGTCGATTTTGTTGACTTCAAGACGCGCATAAACAGCCGGACGCGCCGCGGCATAACCTACGCGCAGCGCACCCTTGGCTTCTACCTCGTCCAGCGTCAGCACAGCCCCATGCAGCGACAATGCCTGATTGCTGATATCCGCCTTGGAGCTGAAAGAAATTTTTTCAAACGGCAGTTTTTCCGCCGGCTTTTTCGTCAGCCACGCGACAAGACCGGAGAGCGAGGCCACATCCGCCGTCATGCGGTCGGCATTCAAATAAGTGCCGGAGGTTGCGAAATCGCCCGCAATATCCGCCTTGGCGACATCGGTATTGATAACCAGCGTACCTTTGGAGCGCTGGCCGTCCATCAGCGCCTTGGGCTTTTCCACGCTCATGACCAGCTGCACGCGCTTGCCGAGG